>CADFRV010000051.1 GCA_902836725.1 Muribaculaceae bacterium | reverse complement strand
GACCACGCTATATTCATGACTCATCTTCAGCCCACCGGAAAAATCCGCTGATCCGGAATTTGAACAGCCAGTTTGCGGCATAGTTGTCAAGCAACTCTGGCGAGAAGTCCATCTGTTTCAGAAACTCACGGTAAAATTCAACAGGAGGGTCTTTTACGTCAAGGTTGTATATGTTTTTGGCGTCATCCTTGTAGTATGATATGCGTCCGGCGAAATATACGGTCCTGAATCCGTTCATTATCCATTCGCGGTGTTCGGGAGCAAGGGGGTAGTCTCCGAGACTGGACTCGGCCCGGACCGGGAATACGCTGTCAAGTTCACAAGCTATATAGTCTTCCCATATGGAATATTGTTGTTCGGGAACCATTTTGTAGTTCTCGACGAAACGTCCGTATATATTGAGATAATCCATGTTTGCGCACCAACCGGTGCCGCCTGTTACTGCAATAGAGTCAAGGCCGTTCCCCTTTTGGAATATGTCAATGACCGACGGCCTGTCCTGACTTATGCCGACAAAGAATCCTTCAAAAAAGTTTTCTGATCTGTCTTTCAGTATTACGCCACATCTGTTTGTGCGGTTCAGTTCCATCGGTATTGTTCCGGTCCATTCTTTTCCGTCATACTTCAGACCGATAAAATCCTGATCAGCCTCTTCTTCATCTTCAAGAAAACTCGGACGTACCACAAAGACCTCAAGGGATTCCGGCCATTTTTTTGACCCCTCTACAGGATGAAGCTTTACTGTCACCTCGGCATCACCCAACTGCACACGTGGCTCTGCCTCCCGCCGGGAGCAGGAAAACAGAAGACTACATAAAACAATCAGATACAAATTCCAGAAACGCATATCAGTATGATTTATTATTAATGTGTTGGTCTTTTTGTCTTTGCATGCAGATTAGACATATTGTCGGCGCCGGTATTCAATTCCAGAAAGGAGGTTCCCTCAGTTATTGGTGGTTTTTAACGTACCATTCGTTTTCCGCATCAATAGTGGAAGTGTATGCCGGATTGGGATCGTCAACATCGGAGCAAGTCTCAACGACAAGTTTTTTGCCATTGTCTTTACCTGTTATGGTTCGTAGCAATGAGGCCGGAATGCGGTCAAATTCGGCACGAGTCACCTCCTGTCCGTCAACAATAAACTTTTGGGCATTAGGGAAAAGCAGGTTTATAAATTTTTTTTGACAAGCCACCACATCGCCGTTATGGTGCATGACGATGCCCAGATAGCTGTCTGGCGCATCCGATGATGAGATTTTTTCAGGAGGAACCAACAACTTTTCTGCCCTATACATTTCTGGAGTGACTTTTGCGCCCATAATTACAAACGGGGTGTGATAACCTGATTCAGTTACGGTATCGCCCGCTGCTATAAGCGCGTCGATACGCTCCATCGGATTCTGCGATTTCTTGGCGGAGCAACTGATTGAAACAATGGCCAGGAACATTGCAATTACTGCTACATAGTGATTTTTCATGATTATGGAATAAAATAAATTGTAATTGGTATTATTTTAAGTTCGTATTTCTTCCTGCTATATGCTGTCCAGATCGCTGCAAAGATAGTGAACAAAAACGGATTCTGTAGTGAAAATGTCAACTTTTATTTATTTATTTGGTGTCCGCTAAATTTTTCAAATTGCATGCAAGTTATTGGTGTTCAATGCATTAATGTGTTTTTGTCAACAAAGACTTGCTTGTAAATTCACTGCTGATAATTATTGCTCGCAAAAATCGGAAGATAACAATAAAGTTTCAGTATCACTTTTCATCTCAGTATAAGTGATGTGCCGGATAAGAGTTTTTAACAGGGGATAGGGATGTTTATGGAGGATATGAGTGGGAGATTTTGTACCTTTGCAGGTTGCCGCGCATCGTTGCGCGCGGCTTATGTCTCGGGTATAGTCCGGGTTTAAGTAACTGGTCGAAATTATTTTAATGGTTGTTCGGGAAAAGATTTCAAAAATTTTGCCGGAGAAACATTGAAATAATCTGGCCGGTAAACGAAAAAATTTTGAACAGTTACTTGTTATGGATTTCAGACTTAATTCGCAATACAAGCCTACAGGTGATCAGCCGCAGGCCATAGAGCAGCTTGTGAAAGGTGTGGAGGAGGGGCTGCCGGCGCAGACGCTTCTGGGTGTCACCGGCTCGGGCAAGACGTTCACCATGGCCAATGTGATACAGCAGGTGAAGCGCCCCACGCTCATTCTCAGCCATAACAAGACGCTCGCCGCGCAGCTGTATGGCGAGTTCAAGCAGTTTTTCCCGGAAAACTCGGTGCAGTATTTCGTGTCATATTACGATTATTACCAACCTGAGGCATACATCCCCTCCGTCGACAAGTATATCGAGAAGGATCTGATGATCAACGACGAGATAGAGCGCCTGCGCCTCTCCACGGTGTCGGCGCTCCTTTCGGGGCGCCGCGATGTGGTGGTGGTCAGCTCGGTATCGTGCCTTTTCGGTATGGGTAACCCGGAGGATTTCAACGCCAATGTGATCGACATACTTGTGGGGCAGAAGATAGCCCGCAACGCGTTTCTGCGGGCGTTGGCGCAGTCGCTCTATTCGCGCAATGAGGTGGAGCTGAACAGCGGCAATTTCCGCGTCAAGGGTGACACCATCGACATACGTCTGGCCTACGAGGATATAGTGCTCAGGGTGGTGTTCTGGGGCGACGAGATAGAGCAGATCACCACTCTGCATCCGCTCGACAATGTGAATCTCGGGTCGCACGACAGTTTCCGCATCTATCCCGCCAACCTATTTGTGACCTCGCATGAGCGCCAGGCGTCGGCATTGGCCCAGATGGAGCTTGACCTCGGGGAGCAGGTGGAGTTTTTCCGCAAGGAGGCACGCGAGCTTGAGGCACGCCGCCTCTATGAGCGCACCACCTACGACATTGAGATGATACGCGAGGTGGGGCATTGTCCCGGCATAGAGAACTACAGCCGCTATTTCGACGGCCGCGAGGCGGGGATGCGCCCCTTCTGCTTGCTCGATTACTTCCCGAAAGATTATCTTACCATCATCGACGAGAGCCATGTGACGGTGCCGCAGATCAGGGCGATGTACGGAGGTGACCTCTCCCGCAAGCAGAACCTGGTGAACTACGGGTTCAGGCTCGATTCGGCGCTTGACAACCGTCCGCTCCGTTTCGAGGAGTTCGAGCAGCTTACCGGTCAGACACTGTTTGTAAGCGCCACACCGGCCGACTACGAGCTTGAGAAGAGCGAGGGTGTGATTGTGGAACAGGTGATACGTCCTACCGGACTTCTCGATCCGCTTATCACGGTGCAGCCCTCGGAACACCAGATCGACCATCTGCTCGAGCAGATACAGCTCCGCCGGGAGCGTGGCGAGAGGGTGCTTGTCACCACGCTTACCAAGCGCATGGCGGAGGAGCTTGACGATTATCTGAAACGTCTCGACATACATTCGGCCTATATCCATTCCGACGTTGACACGCTCGACCGCATCAAGATACTTGACGACCTGCGTGCCGGGGTGTACGACGTGCTCATAGGTGTGAACCTCCTGCGCGAGGGGCTCGACCTTCCCGAAGTATCGCTTGTGGCCATACTCGATGCCGACAAGGAGGGGTTCCTGCGCTCCCACCGCTCGCTCACGCAGACTGTGGGACGAGCCGCGCGAAATCTCAACGGCACTGTGATAATGTATGCCGACAAGATAACCGACTCCATGCGCCTTACCATAGAGGAGACAGAGCGGCGCCGCGCCAAGCAGCTGGCATACAACGAGGAGCATGGCATTACCCCGCAGGCCATAGTGAAGGCGCGCAACCGCATCATCGGGCTTGACGAGGAGGATGTCAATCCGTCGCAGACACCAAAGGGGGGCCGCAGGAAGACGGCGCCGCAGGCCGCGTCGCCCATACCTTACGAGAGCGAGTACACCACAAACGTGAACCTCGCCGCCGATCCTGTGGTGTCGTATATGAACGCCGCCGAACTGCAGCGCTCGATCACACGCATGCGTTCCGACATGGTGGCCGCCGCCAAGAACATGGAGTTTATGGAAGCGGCACGCCTGCGCGACGAGATACTTAAAATGGAGGAATTGCTTAAGAGGGTGTCTAATAATAGATGTTAAACGCTAACGAGCTATTTTAGAGTCAATTTTGAGTTTTGAGGAGGGAGCGATGCGGGCATCGTGACCGACGAAAAGCTCGAAATTGGCCTAAAATAGCGAAGTTTTAGCGTTTTACAAAGCAGAACACCCCTAATTAACAGATATTATTAAACACCCTCTAAAACCGTTCAATGATGAAGCAGCGCAAGGAGCAGCCACATAAGGAAAAATATCAGACACAGCATACGGAAAAGGGCAACTCGCGGGCTACCGGCACCATGCCGGCGCCGCAGATGCCCCGGCGCCCCGTCACCGACTGGCTCCCGACCTCCGTTAAGGAGGCCGCCGAGCGTGGATGGGAGGGGATTGACATAGTGCTTTTCTCAGGGGACGCCTATGTGGACCACCCCTCTTTCGGAGCGGCTGTGATAGGGCGTCTGCTCATGGAGGTGGGGGGCTACAAGGTGGCGATAGTGCCGCAGCCCAACTGGCAGGACGATCTGAGGGATTTCAGGAAATTCGGCCGTCCGCGTCTGTTCTTCGGCGTCTCGGCCGGAGCGATGGACTCGATGGTGAACCATTACACAGCCGCGCGGCGCCGCCGCAGCGACGATGCGTATACTCCCGACGGGCGCCACGGCATGCGCCCCGACTATCCTACAATCGTGTATGCCGAGAAGCTGCGCTCGCTTTTCCCGGATGTGCCCATCGTGGCCGGCGGCATAGAGGCGTCGCTGCGCCGCAACTCGCATTACGATTACTGGCAGGACCGTCTGCGCCCTTCGATACTCAATGACGCGCCTGTGGACATGATTGTCTACGGTATGGGGGAGCTGCCGATGCTCGAACTGGCTCGCCGCCTTGATGCCGGGGAGAAAATCGGCGATATAAAGGATCTGTACCAGACTGTGGTATGGGAGAGTCTTGACGCTATCCCTGAGCCTGACGCCGACAACATCGTGTTGCACTCCTGGGAGGAGTGCCGCACCGACAAGCGGAAACAGTCGGCAAATTTCAAGCATATCGAGCAGCAGTCGAACCGTAGGCACGGTGCCACCCTTTGGCAGGCGCACGGCAACCGGGTGGTGAAAGTGAACCCGATGTTCCTCCCCATGACTACCGAGCAGATCGACCGGTCGTTTGACATGGCCTATACACGTCTGCCGCATCCGCGCTACAAGGGGAAGAGGATACCGGCCTACGAGATGATACGGCATTCAGTGAACATGCACCGCGGATGTTTCGGCGGATGCGCCTTCTGCACCATCTCGGCGCATCAGGGGAAGTTCATCGCATCACGCAGCAAGGAGTCCATATTGAGGGAAGCGCGTCAGGTGACACAGATGCATGATTTCAAGGGGTATATTTCCGATCTCGGGGGGCCGTCGGCCAATATGTACCGCATGGGCGGGAAGAACCAGGCCGTTTGCGACAAATGCATGCGTCCGAGCTGCCTGCATCCGAGGCCGTGTCCCAATCTCAACAACGACCATTCTCCGCTTCTCGACGTCTACCATGCCGTAGACGCTCTCCCCGGCGTGAAGAAATCGTTTATCGGGAGCGGGGTGCGTTATGACCTCTCAATGCATTTGAGCGGCGACAAGACTGTGGATGCCGTCAACCGCCGCTATAATGAAGAGCTTATCCGCGATCATGTGAGCGGACGGCTGAAAGTGGCGCCCGAGCATACCGAGGATGGCGTGCTCGAGGTGATGCGCAAGCCATCGTTCTCGCTCTTCTACTATTTCAAGAAGATCTTCGACCGGGTGAACACCCGCTATGGGCTGAAGCAGCAACTGATTCCATACTTCATCTCCTCACATCCCGGATGCCATGAGACCGATATGGCGGAACTGGCCGTGAAGACCCGCGAGCTTGATTTCCATCTCGAGCAGGTGCAGGATTTTACCCCTACCCCTATGACGGTGGCTACGGAGATCTATTATTCAGGATATCACCCTTATACCGGCGAAAAGATATTTACGGCGGTTACCCCCGCGCAGAAACTCGCACAGCGCCAGTATTTCTTCTGGTATGACCGCACATACAGGCAGGGTATTATCTCGTCGCTCAACCGGTTGCACCGCAGCGACCTCATCCGCCGCCTCTTCCCGCGGAGATGAACGGATCTCATATACACAGTTAACCTTACCATAAATCTATAATAGACCATGGACATTTCCACCTGCCTGAAAGCATCGTTATTTACTGTTCTTATCACAGTTGTCTCCCTCCAGTCCGGTTGTGCCGCCAACAAAAACGACACCACATATACCAACCCTCTGAGAACCGTCGACGGAGATACCATATACATTGCCGACCCGTTTGTATACAGGCATGATGGCATTTACTACATGACGGGTACCACCTCGGATGATTCCAATTTTGAATATTATACATCTCCCGACCTGGTAAAATGGACTTTCGGAGGCACTTTATACCGGCGTCCCGACAATCACTTCGGCAAAGACTGTTTCTGGGCTCCTGAAGTGAAATACTATCAGGGAAAATTCTACATGACCTACAGTTGTCATGATCCGGCCAGGGGGATGCTGCTCACGTGCCTGGCGGTGAGCGATACCCCTGACGGGCCGTTCAAAGACCTGTATACCCCCTGGTTCGCGCCCGAATACTCCGCCATCGACTGTCATATTTTCGTTGATGACGATGACGCCCAAACCCCATATCTGTTTTATTCATGCAACGGGCATCGCGACGGATATGCATTTGGCGAGATATATGTGGCAAGACTGAAACCGGATCTGTCGGGATTTGACAGTGAACCTACGCTGATTTCCCGGGCTTCACAGCCGTGGGAACTGGTACGGAGCGATATAAACCGTTGCAATGAGGGTCCGTTTGTACTTAAGCATGACGGGAGATACTATATGACCTACTCGGCAAACGATACAGGCTATGAGTTCTATGGCGTCGGGGTGTCGGTGGCAAAGTCTCCGCTTGGACCATGGGAAAAACTTGAAAGCAACCCGTTGATGACAACCGATTTAGACAATGGGATCTCTTCTCCCGGACACAATTCTGTAGTGGAGTCGCCTGACGGCAGCGAGCAATTCATTGTCTACCACCGCCACGCCGATGCATACGGCGAACGTCCCTCCTGGACGCGGGTGGCATGTATTGACCGCATATACTTCGACAACAATGGACGGTTGCGTGTCGATGGCCCCACAAATACGCCCCAGCCATATCCGCTATGATGAAAACTTTCCCTATGGTTTTAATTGATCCGGCTGTATGACGCATATATAAATGCATAAAGAATGAATAAAAATTGCATAAATGCAATTTATGCAATTTTTATTCCAAGAATATTTGCAATTTCCATTTTGGAGCTATATCTTTGCCGACATAAAATCAGGAAGTAAACAATGACGGCAGTTTCCACAATTCATCGATGGTGGCGCCCGACGGCAGAAAATCCGTTGGTTGCGGCATTGTGTGTGAATTGGGATGTTGTCTGACAGATACTGAGGTTTCCAATACACATAGATATATTTTCAAAGAACATTGTGACCATCGGATTTTTCGGTTTTGCCGATTATCCGATGGCTTTTTATATGCAGAAACAACAAGAAAAAAGATATGAATGCAGAGAAAGATAGAAGGGACGTGCGCAAGCACAGATTGCCGGTTAACGACGAAGGATTTTACGGCGACGGACGATTTGGCGGGGCATTCGTTCCACCAGAGCTTGAAAACAACATCAGGGAGTTGGCCGATGCCTACTATGAGGCTGTCGGGGATGAGGATTTCATGGAGGAATACCGCCGTCTGTTGCGCGATTATGTAGGGCGGCCCACACCGCTGTATCGTGCTGAAAGGCTTAGCCGGCGTTACGGTACCAACATTTATCTGAAACGGGAAGATCTCAACCACACAGGCGCGCATAAAATAAACAATGCGGTCGCGATGGGACTTCTCGCACGTCGTATGGGGAAACGTAGGGTGATCGCCGAGACAGGTGCCGGGCAGCATGGAGTGGCCGCGGCGACTGTGTGTGCGCTGCTCGGTCTTGAATGTACCGTGTATATGGGGGAGACCGACATAGAGCGGCAGCGGCCTAATGTGGAACGCATGCGCATGCTCGGCGCCAGGATAGTGGGGGTGAAATCCGGTACCGGCACACTCACTGATGCCGTGAATGAGGCTCTTGCGGAATGGTGCCGTAATCCCGCCGAGACATTCTATCTGATCGGGAGTGCCGTGGGGCCACATCCTTATCCTGAGATGGTGGCTGAGTTCCAGTCTATAATAAGCGAGGAGATAAAGGCGCAGGTGCCACTGCTTACAGGCAAACCGCTGCCCGATTATGTGATAGCATGTGTAGGGGGTGGAAGCAATGCCGCAGGAGCGTTTTTCCATTTCATAGATGAACCGTCTGTGAGGCTGGTGGCAGTGGAGGCGGCCGGTCATGGAGTGGATACGGGCGAGCATGCCGCCACTATGACCGTAGGATCTGAAGCCGTGCTTCACGGTTCGCGCACGCTTGTTATAAAGAACGGAGCGGGGGAGACGGCCGAGCCTTACTCCATCTCTGCCGGTCTTGATTATCCGGGTGTAGGCCCCCTGCATGCATGGCTGGCCGCATCGGGGCGCACCACAGTGCTCGCCGCCACCGACAGCGAGGCTCTCGCGGCAGCCCGCTGTCTCACACGCATGGAGGGGATAATTCCTGCAATGGAGAGTTCGCACGCTCTCGCCGCCCTCGATAAACTGAGCTTTGATCCTGATGACGTGGTTGTGATAAATCTCTCAGGCCGCGGCGACAAAGATATGGATACCTTCCTTTCCTGTTGCGGTGCCTGACCGACCCATCCGCGGAAAAGAGAAGAAATGTCAGTTGGTTTTTACAAAACGGAGTGTGGCTTTGTAGAGGGGGAAGCTGAGGGTGAGGATGGCGCCGTCGGTGATGTCAGCGGTTGCCTCATCTCCCATATCCTCGAAAAACGAATCGTACCATATCAGGGTATAATGGTCGCGGAACGGTGTGGTATAGAGATGCCCTTTAATCATTCCGGCACTCCACCGTGGGCGGTTGCTTTCGGCGCCGTCGAGATAAAGGATGTCAAACGCCGGCTCAGTGTCATGGTCTGAAACAGAGGGCTTCGGGACCTTTTCACCTTCATGCGGTACTATGGCCAGAAGGTATTTTCCTCCCGGAACCGCCCACCTCGCGTCGGTATCGCGGTCGAGAAATTTCCAATTGCCGGTCGGAGTGCCCTCCTGCGTGGCTGCGTATGCGGCTTGTATGTCGGCTGCGTTCCAGGCTGTGCGCAGATGTCCGGCAGGGTCTTTGCGCCATTTTATCATGGCGTTTTTTACGGAAACGTCGCGTGTACCGCTGAAACGGAGGGAAGACACTCCGGCGATACCGTCTCCTCCCGCCACATATATGCCTCCCTCTTTTCCGAGCCATACGCGCAGACGCCCGCCACTGTTGTCTACGGTGAGCGTGTTTGTGCGGCCGTAAAGCCGTTTCTCGTCGTGCAGTTCGTTCTTTTCAAGGGGTACGGCACTTCCATCAGGAGAGACAGAGTCGATCTCCACACGCAGATAGCGGCTGTCGGAAAAGCCGTCGTACAGGGGCGCTGTACCGTATGTGGCTGAGATGCGTCGCAACGGGTGGCCGTCGCAGTCGAGCATTTCCACCCTCCACCCCTGCCGGTCAAGTCCGCCACCCATATGGTTGCCTCCGAAACCGAGCTGTCCCTCAAGTATGAACTCATGGCATTCGGGCGGTAGCGCCATCTCCGCTGCATCGCCACCTTTTGCTCTGACAGCAGGCAGCTCCTGCCTCGTCCATTCCATATGCACGGCACCGAGACAGCCACAGCATGCGGCTGTAGCTGCCAGAAAAAGCATAGTAAACCGTAAAGCGGACGCAATCATACGTGTGGGATCGTTACGATCAGTTGTTTGTGGGATGTCTGTTGACACCTTATGAATCAGTCTTCCGTGAAAAGCTGCCGGCACTCTGCGACGAATTCATCGGAAGGCATGTCGTATGGGAGCCAGTGGATGGTGAACCCACGGCGTTCCATGCCGCGGAACCATGTCATCTGCCTCTTGGCGAACTGGTGGATTGCCGTTTCCAGACCGTCGCGCATCTCGGAAAAGGATAGTTCCCCGAGTACATGACGTGTGAGAAACTTGTATTCGAGACCGTAGTATATCAGGTCTTCGGGAGCGATACCCGTATCGAGCAGCCTTCTGACCTCATCGATCATGCCGGCTTCGAGGCGGGCGTCAAGCCTTTCGGTAATCCGTCGTCTTCTCGCCTCGCGGTCAATCTCCACTCCCACGATAACTGAAGGGAGCGGGGAGGCGGGGGACACCATAGAGGCCATATCGGGATGCTCCACATAAAATGTCTGTATCTCTATGGCTCGTACAGCCCGTTTTACAGTGTCGACATCGGTAATGTTATGGAGAGTTTTCATCCCCTCGAGGATCTTTGTCAGCTCGTCGAGGGTCTTCCCTTCCAGACCGGCACGCAGTTCCGTATTCTCAGGTACTTCCGGGAGGCGCATCCCTTTCAGGAGCGACTCCACATACAGGCCCGTGCCTCCGCACAACACCGGCACATGTCCGCGCGCCTTAATCCCCTCTATCGCGTAGGTGGCGTCGCGCAGGTATTCATACAGATTGTATTTGCTCCCCGCAGGCGCCACATCGATCAGATGGAAAGGTATGTCGCCATATTCCTCCAGATCCTTGCCGGTGCCGAGATCCATGCCGCGGTACACCTGGCGTGAGTCGCCGCTTACGATCTCTCCTCCGAGTGCATGCGCCACATCCACCGCCCTGCGGGTTTTACCCGAGGCCGTCGGTCCGACTATCGCCAATATCCTTTCTTCCGCCATACCGCTCTCAGCCGCGTACACGCATTTTTTTGTTGAACAGACGTTTTAGCGGATACCAGAAATTATCCTGGTTGTCACGTGCCACGGTGAGCCAGTGATGGTCATCGTAGTCCACGTCCCAGTTCTTTATGTCGCGCAGGCGGAACGTAGGCTTGTAATGTTTGATGCTGTACAGGCGTTTTCCGCGATGGTCGTAGGTCTTCCATGCCATGGCCACCTCGTAAATGCGGTTTAGCTCGCTGACCAGATCGGTGCTCAGAAGGTGCTGCGACGCCATCTGGCGCAGATTGCCCCATGTGAACCACTCGCCCTCGATCTTGGAATCGGCCACTTCCTCGCTGTCCGGAAGGAAAGCAAAGTAGTGGAACATGTTCTCATACGTGATTTCATCCGGCGAGCTGTATGCGAGACGCACCTCGGCGTCGGCTATCCCGGTGGTTTCCGTGAAAAGCCTCATTGCAGTGTGTATGTTCTCTCTCTTGTGATAGTCTGTACGCACCACGGCGGGAGTGTCGAAGCGCTTTACCTTGGCACCGTTGTTGAACTTCAATCCGGTATCCACCATGTTTATGAACAGCTTGTCGCCGTGGATGATAAGATAGCGCAACGTTGTGAATGCCGAGCGGCGTGCATATCCTTCCTCCTCTTTCTGACAGTAATATATCCACAGATAGTAGTAGCGGCAACCCAGATAAATGAGTGACAGTACATACATTGTGAGCGGCATCCAGATAAAGAAGAACAGATCGGCCCGGTTGAGGTTGGTGTTCACATAATGGGCGAAATAGTAACCCCAGTCGACTACCGTAAGGAGCATGGAGAGGGCAAAAAGCAATCCTGTCTGGTAACGCCATTCGCGACGGAACAGACCGCCGATGAAACCGTGCTCGATCACGTTGCCATAGCGTAGCTTACACCGCTTGCATACCGCCGGTTCACGCCGGTTCAGGAGGAATGCCAGTGTCACGATCGATGCCACAGGGGATGTGACAAGAATCACAAGCACCGGGGTATCGGAGACAAACGGCTGGCCGTTCAGTTCATAGAATCCCTCTCCGCGTACAAAGAAATAAAGTGCTACCACAAACAGTGCTGTGACAAGCATTACTGTCGACACTTCCTGGATCAGGCGCGAGCAGGATGGCACATCGCGTTTCCGCAGTACCATGTGCATCCATTGCAGCGCAAGATAAAACAGTATATTGAGCGGGGCCACCCATTGGCGCGGGATCAGTGGGGCACACACTGTGAGCACAGTAAGCAGGCCCACAGCTATCGCCCAGTTTCTCCACAGCCCGAAGATGGCCGCGGTCATTCCTTCTTTTTTTCTATCTATCCGATACATCTGTTTTTTCGAACAGTACAAACGACTGCCCTACTGTATTATTTCATGTTTAGATGGCAAATGCGCGAGGCGCCGGATCATTTCAGGTGTGGCATCGCCATACAGAACGACAAACAATCCAACCCACCGTTAGGTTCTTCGGGCAGAATCAAAGGTTCTGGCGGAAGTAATCAATCATGCGCCCGTAGACAAGC
>CADFRV010000050.1 GCA_902836725.1 Muribaculaceae bacterium | reverse complement strand
TGGGGCTTAAATTTTGCACGCCACCTCCGGCGGCTCGCGGGGATAATATTGTTATACGGGAATATAACGGATATTCATTGTCAGTAGGGTATGGATGGACAAGCCCATGTCATCAAAACACTCTCAAACATATTGCGTGTCAGTGGACAATTTGTGACTTAGGCGGTTTTTCCGGACAGCAATATTAATCAATAACATCTGTTTAATATTCCACTAAATTACACATACAGGAGTGGACTTTGAGAATCAGCAAGTGGAATGAGTGCAGTAATCACCTTGTGCAAGGGGGAGGAGGGGCAGCGGTCAGAGGAGAGGATAGGTGGTCTGGCTGAGGAGGGAGGCGAGGATTTCGGGGGTGATGGCGTCGAAATCCGAAAAGGATGGGATAATTATTGTACCGGAGAGATCCACCGTAGCGGGAGAGATAAGGTATTGCCCTTCTCCGCTACCATAGAAATCGGGACGATGCGCCCGACGCGGTATCACAAGCGCTTTCCATATGCCGTCGGTATAGGTGCAGATGATGTTCATACGCGGTTCCGTCTCCGAAGAAGAGAAATCTGCCGGCGTGGGAAGGTCGCGTATCTGCTCCACAACGCGCACAAACCATTCGAGCATCTCGGCTCTGTCACCACTCTCATAACCGAACGTAAGAAAAGGCACCAGACGCTCTGTGGAGAGGATTGTCATGGCCGAAGCGGGCACTGCCTGGAAATGGAAATGATCGGGAGCCGACGCGCCGCAGCGTGCGCCGTTATAGAAGAGCGCCATCCCTTCGAGAGCCTGCGCGAGCCGGAGCATGTCGTCGAATCTACGGCAACCATCCCCCACAATCACCTGAGGCGTATGCGCCTTGCACGGAATAGTAAAATGATATGGGAAGATCGGATACGGATTAATAAGTATCTCGTAATCAAGATCGGAAAACCTGTCACCGAATGCCGCCGGCTCCAGTGCGCTCTGCTCCCAGGAGCGCGCCGCGCCGCAAAGGAAACAGGGGCGTGCGGCTACCGACGCGGCATCTACTTTTGCTCCTGTAGAGCGCACGCGCGCGGGATTGTGCTGAACCACAAACGGCATGCCATCTTCATGTCCTGCGGGGACAAGCATACGTGTGCACACACCGAAAAGCGCCTTTACATTTCCGGAAGCCAGAGGCCACTCCATAAGCTGCCTCCGGTAAAAATCCTGTAATACCGTCATAATAAATCTCTTGTTCAAAATCGGTTTATAGCCGCTGCCGGGCCCTGATCTCCACGGTGCGCAGGAAATCCTTATAGGCATTGTTGGCGTTGACACGCTCCACCGACAATGCCGCATCGGAATTGCCCTCCCAGCGGCGACACAGATACAGCGATTCATAAATGCGGCCTATCCTATAACTGCGCGACAGGCGCAGTCCCATAGCATAATCTTCTCCATAAGATACGTCTGGCAACCGCGTATCACGGAATACAGGGGTGTAGAAAGCTCTCGGAGCGCCAAGTCCGTTGATGCGCAGGGCATTGTTCGCACCGTTTTCTGCTGTCCATTCCTTATGGTCTATCAAGCCTGGGGGGATGGGATTGCCGTCAAAATCCACCAGTTCATATGATCCGATCACCATAGCGCAACGCTCCTGCCGGAATTTGTCGACAATCTTCTGCAATGTATGGGGATCCTTGTAAAGATCATCGCTGTCAATCTGCACGGCAAACCGTCCGCACTCCTCCCTGTCTACCGCCAGATTCCAGCATCCACCGATGCCGAGATCGCGGCTTTCAGGTATGACATGCACCAGACGTCCGTCATGGCTTGAAAGCTCACGAAGCAGCTCCGTGGTGCCGTCGGTGCTGTGGTTATCGACCACAATCACATTGAACGGGAAACCGGTCTGCTGTCCGAGCGCCGAGCGCACGGCATCGGCGATAGTCCTGGCGCGGTTACGCACAGGTATGATCACGGAAGCCTCAACCGCGAAATCATCGTCACCGAACTCTATCTCCCCCTCGCGGCCGGGGATCCATGCGTTTATCTCCGCAAGATGCCGGGTGAAAGCCATCTCCATCTCTATCTGCACATCGCGGTTACGCGGATTCACATAATCAAACTGTTTCTCGCCGCTTTTGCGGTGATCCGTCTCCACGACTGTATAAAGCTGCTCGGGGATCCTGACGGGGAGACCGCGGCGCGACAGGGCCAGGCGCAACGCATACCATGCGGCATAATCATAATCGGGCATATCGGCAAGACACTCAAGCATGTCGGAATTGCGGAGGAAAACGACCGCGCCGAAATCAAAATCATCGCGCACCGAACCGAACTGGTAATCGATCACCGGATGCGGACGCGTAACTCCATCCTCCCCCTTTGTCCGATAATCGGAATATGCCATAGGAGCGCCGGTATCGTCGAGCACCTGCTGGAAACGCCGCACCGCACATGCATCCATATCAAGCTCCTTCCCTGCTATGTCAAGCATTACATACCCCCCTTCCGACGCGGCAATGCCGGAAAGCGCTTTTTTCAAATCTTTGGAAGATATGACCGGAGCTATCGCCACCGGAACCGCCATATCGTTTCTGTTTACTGCCATCATTAAGTAAGTCATGGGAATTATTTTTGTTTACCGGACAGCCGCATGCGATGGCCGGGCACAAAGGAACTTCAGCACATCGGTCATAAGCTCACGACGCTCATGCTCGCCGTGTATAGTCTCGAACGGGAAACCGAAGGCCACCACACGGTACGGAAGTCCGGGAGGTAAAACCCGCTCAAGCGCAGTGGCAGCCGTGAGACCTGTATCCTCATACCGCATTATGGCGAAAGCGTCGGTACCGGAAGGGTGTATGGCATCAGCCGACTCCACCGCATAGCTCTCCCGCGACGGCCCGGTCTCGAAGGCGAGCCTGTGTCCGGAAAATATCCTGAACGGGGAAGCCACAGATTCCACCTTGCCGCTGACCGTGCCCTTGTTCATGTGCCAGGAATAACCCAGCAGCCCGGTGGCAAAAGCGCGGTCACGCTCCTGCACGGAGGCATCGGAGAACCGGTTATCCATCAGATCCGTTCCGATGTATGCCCCGCTCACCATCACCGAGCCTCCCCCCGCACAATGCTCTGAAAGGCGCAACTGCAGATCGGCGGGGAATGCCTTGTAGCGCGTGCCTTTCGAACCGTTGCCGGGCGATATCTCTTTCTGTTTGCCGAGTATCAGATCTATCACACGCGGATTGGATGGCCCCCCTACAGCAGCCGTGGCTTCCTCAGCCGCGAAAGCCGCCACACTCGAGGACACAAAACCTTTCCCGGCCGCTTTTACCGCGCGGCCATGAAGATACACGAAATCGCGGGTATTCCCCATCGTTATCTCTTTCTCGAGATCGCTTCCCGATGCGCCGAACCCGGGCCGCTCGTTGTTGACGAACTCCGACCATCCGCGGAAATCATACTGCTCTCCAGTAGATATTATATCCATGCCGTCGGCCACTCCCCCGTCTGACAGACAGTTGAAGCCCATGTACTCTCCAAGCTCAAAATGATCAGGCGCCGAGATGCGGGTGAAACCGTTGACGATATTCACATCAATCTGCCCCGTGCCGTTGTCGTAAAGTGAAAGCACTTCGGAGGGGAAAGCGCGGCCGCCGTCGTTACCGGCAACAATGCGGTAGGAATGGATGGCGCGGTCGGTGACCGTGGTCTCATAGTGCGGATGTTTCACGGTGGCAACAGGGATGAACGCACCGTTTTCCGTTCTCTCTTCCACAATATAATATGTAGGTACGGCCGATTGTTCCAGCGGATCGTCGGTGGGTTGCCATGACAGCTGATATTTTCCGGTGCCGTTCCCCTTTATGGCGAACTCACCCACAGGGAGCGGCTGCACGGTAAATGGCACATCGTAGCGGTGCGCCAGAAAACGCAGAATACCTTTGTAAACCGCACGTGCCACATCGAAACGGAAACGCGGATCGAGGCCATACTTCATATCCTCGAAGTTCTGGTGAGAGAGCAGTTCCATTATCATGGCAGGCACTTTGGTCTCGCGTATCTCGTAATATTTCTTGTCGCGTATCGAGCGGTTGGTCCAGTCGGAGCGGTGAAGCTCCCTTATGTCGTTTACCACCGAGGTTATTACATAGTCGGTGAGATCACGGTTTTCCAGACGTGTGCGTCCGTTGCCGAGCAGATTGCCGTCGTCGGTGGAGTAGATGCCGAGCGTACCCACTACAGAACCGTCCAGAGTGGTTCCGGCATCGGTATGGAAAGCGAAAGCCAGATCCACAGGTATGCCCAGACCGGGTTTTCCGGGCAGCATCTCCGAGCCCCCCGCGAGATGATTCACCCACAGGGCGCGGCTTTTGTAATCGTCGGTATAGTCGTTCTCGCCGGCAGATTCGGTATAGACACTTTCCGGCATCCCGGCCCACTGCAGCCAGTAGCGCGCCCCCTCGGTAAAACGTGGAGCGCCATGGCGTCGTAGCGGCTGTCACCTTTGGCGGCTCTCGCCACATTGCCCATTCCGCCACCTATCTTTACCGCGTCGGCCGATACCACCTTATCTTTCTCCGACGATCTGTTTGTAAGCTGCACCACAGGGCGCTGCTGTTTTCCTTTTGCAAACGGGTAATGCCCCAGATATATCCAGGTGCCTCCCCCCATGCGCTGGTTCACAGTCACGTCGGTGCTCCCTCCGAGATGGTTTATGGTATATCGTGCGTCGGACGCACTGTTTGGGAATGTGGCATATGACACATACACGGCATAATCGCCCCGTTCCGGAAAATCGGCGTTCCACACCGCGGTACTCTCATGCTCTGCATCATCCTCCCCGACGGTCTCCACCTTTTCGGAGGTACCCATCGCAAAGGGATTATCACCTCCGAACAGCTCACGCTCCGGAAGCGCGAAACCGCTCCCGTGCGCGCCCTCTTTCCATTTATATTTGCCTTCGGTAAGATAAAAATCGCCCTGCGGCGAACCGTCGGTATCCACAATGATCTCGGTGGTTGAGAGATCGCGCTCGCGGGGCGACATCACGTATGCTCCCGCATTCTCCAGCATCGGCATGAGGTATGGCATCACATATCCCTGCGCGAAAAGATCCTCAACGGTGCCGAACAGACGCGGACGCTGCCATTGCCACCGTCCCGCGCCCTGGTCGAAATATAATCCGTGGCTCTGCCATACCGCTATTATACGCCCTTCGAGTCCACGTTTGGCAGGATGCTCTGTCTCAAAAGTCACAAAAGGCTCGGCATCGCTCATGGGACCTGTAAATGTGGGTTTCTTATTGACAACACGAGTGGTTCTGGCACGTTTTCGTGTCTTTTTACGTTTTGCTGCGTCAGCTGCTCCGCAGCCTAAAGCCAATATAAGGATCAGACATATAATTTTTCTTAAAGACACGATTATTCCGTTTTTTTTTGATTTATTATTTGCAGTTTATTTTACGATTTGAAAACCTACACCCTACGGTCAATTGCGCCATGTATGGTTTTTCCGCGAAGGGAGGCCACTCCATATGCCCCACAGACAGGTGCGTACCCATCGGAATAACATCACGAACGGCAACAAGGTTGCATTGAGCCGGACGCCGAGGGTCTTTCCGGCGCTCCTCCATGCCATGACAAGCGGAATCCACAGGCCGGGTATGAGGGCGACAAGGAAACAGCCCGGAAGCGCGTTTGGAAGTGTCATCACCAGACCGCCCACCGTAGCTGCAAGCCATACCCACATCATTATGTTCGAGATGCGGAAGAACCAGCGCGCGCCACTTCCCCCTTTCAGCATACGGCCGGTGAAACAGTGCCGTAGCCTCAGCTCCCGGAAAGCCACCTGGGGATTGTCGAAAGCGGCACTCACCAGTGCGTCGGAATCAAGTACCACGGCGGTGTTGGTACTGTCTGTTATCTGGTTTATGAACAGGTCGTCATCCCCGTAATGAAGCGTAAGCGTGCGGGCGAAGCCTTTCACATCAAAAAACAGTTGTTTCCTGTAGGCGAGGTTGAAACCGCATCCCCGGTAAGGATGTTTCCGCAAAGCCGAAGTAAGCCAAGTCGTGGCGGTGGCCACTTCGTCGTAGCGGTTCATGACGCCTTTAAGCCCCTCTATGTAGGCAAATCCGAGAGCTACGTCGGAGCCTTCGGTAAGGGGACGCATCATCATGGAAAGCCAGCGGGGAGAAGCGGGGGTGCAGTCGGCCGTCGTGAGCACCACATAATCGTGGCGTGCAGCCTTCACTGCCAGCGACAGGCATAGTTTCTTACGGCTGAGGTTACGTGCGCCGTCGGGCACATGGGTGTAATATACGTCGGTTTCAGGATGCTGCTGTCCGAAACGGGTCACCACATCAGCCATATCCCCCGACGTGCCGTCGTTTACCACCACAGCCTCCATCTTGCCTGGATAATCCTGCGACGCGAGCTGATCGAGCATGCGGGTGAGCCCGTCTACATTTCCGTTGCTGTAGATAAGTACCGATACAGGTGGAAGCTCCTGCGGCATCCGCTCATCACGCGCCTCGGCTTCACGTGCGCTTTTTGACAGGAGAAGTACCCTTCTGCGGTACAGGAACAGAAGCCATGCGGCGGCCACAAACGCCACCGCGAAGAAAACCCACCCCGATATCTTTATATTGTCAAACGAAAAATATATTTCTTCCATAAATATACATTGCTCATGCAAATATAGCACTTTTTGCCCACACCCCGGTCCCCCTGCCGCGTTTATTCGGGAATAATTGCTAATTTTGTAGTTGAGCAACGGAACATAAAAAATGAATATAGCAATTGTAGGAACAGGCTATGTGGGCCTTGTATCAGGCACCTGCTTCGCCGAGATGGGGGTAAATGTGGCCTGTGTGGACATAGACAGTGAGAAAATCGAGCAGCTGCGCCAGGGGAAAGTCCCCATCTATGAGCCGGGGCTTGACGAAATGGTGATCCGCAACCAACGGGAGGGGCGTCTGCATTTCACCACAAGCCTTGAAGAGGTGATAGACGATGTGGAGGTGGTGTTCAGCGCCGTAGGCACTCCACCCGACGAGGACGGGAGCGCCGATCTCCGCTATGTGCTCGATGTTGCCAGGACATTCGGCCGCACCATAAAGAAATACACTGTGCTTGTCACAAAATCCACCGTTCCGGTAGGCACAGCCCGCAAAGTGCGTCAGGCCATAACGGAGGAACTTGAGAAACGGGGCGAAAAGATACCGTTTGACGTGGCTTCAAATCCTGAATTTCTCAAGGAGGGGGCGGCAATAAAGGATTTCATGAGCCCTGACCGTGTGGTCGTAGGTGTGGACAGCGAGGAAGCCCGTGTGCTCATGAGCCGGCTTTACAGACCGTTCCTGCTCAATAATTTCAGGGTCATTTTCACAGACATACCCTCGGCCGAGATGATCAAGTATGCCGCCAACTCCATGCTTGCCACCCGCATATCGTTCATGAACGATATCGCGAACCTCTGCGAGCTTGTGGGAGCCGACGTGAACATGGTGCGCAAAGGCATAGGCACCGACTCGCGCATAGGCTCCAAATTCCTATATCCGGGATGCGGCTACGGAGGAAGCTGTTTCCCGAAAGATGTGAAGGCGCTGATAAAGACCGCGGAAAAGGAGGGATACAACATGAGTGTGCTCAAAGCGGTGGAAGAGGTGAACGAAAGACAGAAATCTGTGGTCTTCGAGAAACTGGCAGCGCATTTCGGCGGGAAAGAACATATGAAAGGCAAACTGGTGGCCATATGGGGACTGGCATTCAAGCCGGAAACCGATGATATGAGGGAGGCCACATCGCTTGTGACGATACGGCATCTGCTCGACGCCGGATGCAGGGTAAAGGTCTTCGATCCGGCTGCAATGGGTGAATGCCGGCGGAGAATAGGAGACGCCGTGGAATATGCGACCGACATGTATGACGCTGTGCTCGACGCCGACGCCATGCTCATGCTCACCGAGTGGAAACAGTTCCGTCTCCCCTCGTGGGGTGTGATAGTGCGCTCAATGAAAAGCCCTGTTGTCATCGACGGCAGAAACATCTACGATGCGGAAGACATGGCGCGCCAGGGGATAGAATACCACTGCATCGGACGCAAATGAAAATAATCCTGATAAATCTTAAGTAATAAGATAAGTAATATAAAAATGGAGATAACCGTGATTGTGGCGGCCGGAAGCGGCACCCGTTTCGGAGGTGAACTTCCGAAACAGTATCTTCCCCTTGCGGGAAAACCGATGCTCATGCACACGATCGAGGCTTTCAGAAAAGCTCTCCCGGCAGGAGAGACAGTGCTTGTGCTGTCTGCCAGCATGATACCGCTATGGCAGGATCTTTGCGCCACACACGGCGTGGAGTCTCCCCGTATCATAGAGGGGGGTGCCACAAGGTGGGAATCGGTAAAACATGCCATAGACGCGCTTGCCGATGCCCCGGCGGGAGCCACGGTGCTCATCCACGACGGTGCGCGTCCACTGGTCAGCGCCGACCTGATAAAGCGGGTGGTGGCATATGCCCGCAACACCGACGGAGCGATACCGGCTGTTCCCGTGACCGACTCGCTCAGGAAAATATCTGAAAACGGAGTATCGTCGGAGGCCGTGGACCGCAGCCTTTACCGGGCGGTGCAGACGCCGCAGGCATTCTCGCTGTGGCGGTTGCGCGAGGCATATTCTCTCCCGTATGATGAAGCGTTTACCGATGACGCATCGGTAATGGCGGCCGCCGGTTTCGAAAACATTGTGCTCGTGGAGGGCTCCTCCGACAACATCAAGATCACGACACCTCTTGATATGGCCGTGGCCGAGGCGAGGCTGTCGATGGATAAGGCATAACGCACAGGCGCACGCAAACAGTGAAATCCGCACGCGACATAGATGTGAAATTCGTGAAAGGGATAGGTCCCTCACGCGCCAGGCTGCTCGAGGAGGAGCTTAAGATACGCACGTGCCATGACCTTATCCACCATTTTCCCACACACTATGTCGACCGCTCGCAGATATATCCGATAAACCGCTTCGCCGGCGAGATGCCTGCCATACAGGTGCGTGGCCGGTTCGTTACGTTCAACACTCTCGGCGAAGGTGCCAAAATGAGGCTTGTAGGGCTTTTCAGCGACGGCACCGCCACGATGGAGGTTGTCTGGTTCCAACGCATAAAAGCGATCAAGGAGCTGTATGTGACAGGAAAGGAATACATCATTTTCGGGAAACCGCAGCAGTTTAACGGACACTGGAGCATGGTGCACCCAGAAGTGGATCCTCCCGAATCGGTAGCCGCCTCAGCCGGCATGAGAGGAGTGTACCCACTCACCGAGAAGCTCCGTAACCGCGGGATATCCGTGCGTAATATTTTCTTATGGGTGCAGAACGCTCTCGGCACCGTGAGGCATATACCTGAGACACTCCCGCAGGAAATAATCGGCAGATATAATTTCATGAGTGCCGACGATGCGATACGCACCGTCCACAATCCGTCGGACAACACCTCGCTCCAACGCGCACGGGAACGGCTGAAATTCGAGGAACTTTTCTATCTGCAGCTAAACATACAGCGGTTCAGCCACCGGCGCGCCGCGGCTGTGCAAGGGATCCCCTTCCCGAGGATAGGCCGCTTTTTCAACGGTTTCTACTCGGAAGTGCTCCCCTTTCCGCTGACCGACGCGCAAAAAAGAGTGCTGAGGGAAATCAGGGCTGATGTGGCCTCCGGGCGACAGATGAACCGCCTGCTTCAGGGAGACGTAGGCTCAGGAAAAACCATAGTGGCGCTCATGGCCATGCTCATGGCTCTCGACAACGGCACACAGGCATGCCTGATGGCACCTACAGAAATACTTGCCACGCAGCATTTCGAGACACTGCGCGGAATGGTGGCGCCCCTGGGGATAAATGTGCGCCTGCTTACCGGCTCCACACGCAAGAAGGAACGCGATGTGATACACGCCGAGCTTGAGGCGGGTACGCTGCACATACTTGTAGGCACCCATGCACTGATAGAGGACAATGTGCGGTTCCGCGAACTCGGGTTTGTGGTTATCGACGAGCAACACCGGTTCGGCGTCCTGCAGAGGGCGCGCCTATGGAACAAGAGCACACGTGTGCCGCATGTGCTCGTAATGACAGCCACACCGATACCGCGCACTCTCGCCATGACGGTATACGGCGATCTCGACGTGTCGGTGATCGACCAGCTGCCGCCGGGACGCAAACCGATAACCACCCTCCTGCGGTATGACAGCCAGCGCATGCAGGTTTACCGCTCCATAGGCCGCGAGCTTGCAAAAGGTAGACAGATATATATTGTTTACCCGCTGATACAGGAGAACGAGAAACTGGATCTGAGAAGCCTCGAGGAGGGATACGAGCTGATACGCGACACATTTCCATCATACCGCGTGGCATATGTGCACGGCAAGATGAAACCGACGGAAAAGGACTTCCAGATGCGGCTGTTTGCAGAGCACCAGGCAGACATACTGGTGGCTACCACAGTGATTGAAGTCGGTGTGAATGTGCCCAACGCATCGGTTATGGTCATAGAAAACGCCGAGAGGTTCGGCCTCTCACAGCTCCACCAGCTGCGGGGGCGCGTGGGGCGTGGGGCGGAACAGAGCTACTGTGTGCTGATGACCAAAAACAGAATTGCCGGAGACACACGCAAACGTCTCGAGCTTATGACATCCACCACCGACGGTTTCCTTATAGCGGAGGCAGACCTGAAAATGCGCGGCCCAGGCGACATAGAAGGAACCATGCAGAGCGGCATCCCCTTCGACCTCCGCATAGCAAACATCGCCACCGACGGACAGCTTGTGCAGCTCGCACGCGACTGCGCATGCTCCATACTGGATGCGGATCCCACACTTTCACTCCCGCAGCACGCCATGCTCGCGCCTGAGCTTCAATCACTTTCTGACCGCAGTTTCAACCTGTCGCGGATTTCATAAACGCGCCCTTATCATGCGCAATCCCGTGAAAGTTCAGAATATGTTATATAACATATTTTCATACACGCCTAACACACAGTTTATTACACGTAAAATTAACCACCTGAGCGTTTTATTAGTATATTTTAATACGCCTAAATTTCAACCAAATCGTTATTTTTTATAACTTTGGTGTGCGGAATAGGTTTTTAATCAGCCAATTCAGATATTTTCATTCCGATTCTCCTTGAAAACCGCATTTCTACTCTCCGCAAATCCCGGGTCAGCTTACATAGTTCTCCCGCAAATCCACTCAATCCGTCCCAGGACTCGGGACAATATTTTGTTTTTTAAATGGAAACCACTCTCGTCATCATCAAACCGTCAAGCGTTCAACGCGGACTAATTGGGCTGATTACCACAAGATTCGAACAGAAAGGCCTCATCATCACAGGCATGAAAATGATGCAACTCACAGAGCCTCTTCTCCGTGAGCATTACGCCCATCTTGTAGACCGTCCTTTCTTCCCTATCCTCCTCAAGTCAATGATGGCGACACCGGTGATAGTTCTTGCTATAAAAGGCGTTGACGCAGTCGCAGTTGTCAGAGGCATGACAGGCGTGACAAAAGCACGCAATGCCGCTCCCGGCACCATACGCGGAGATTTCGGCATGAGCGGCCAGGAAAATATCGTGCATGCATCCGATTCTCCTGAAAACGCGGCAATAGAGCTGAACCGTTTCTTCAAAAAAGACGAAATATTTGACTATATGCCGTTGGTGACACCGGCGCTTTATGAACCCGACGAACTCAAACTCTGAGCCAATACTCTTCCGCCAGGTTCCGCATATGCGTAACCGGATATAACAAACCGAATAAAACACTTGCAGACTCCATGAGACCACGGGGCAGCGTAACCCCGCAGGCACAGAAGCAAGATTAACCAGAATAACTCTCTCTCACTTATTAACTAATGATGCTTCAAAAAACGCTTAAGACCTTAACATTATTTGCACTTGCCGCTTGTGCCGCCATAGGCGCCGACGCACAGACATACCGTTTGCCCAACGCTCACAAAGCAGAGCATAACGATCTTATCGCACGTCAGGAAAACATCGGGAACCAGATTTCGGTAAAAGATACGCAGGACTTCCTCGACAACCTTTTCAAGGATGAGGAAGAACCCGAACTTGATATCTATACCGAAGGATGGAACTCCCGCAGCGTCAGGAACAGCCCTCCTGCACCAAACGTGTTGCCCATGGGGTCGGTTTCCCATGTCGGCATGAAAATCCCCATCGGCTCGAACAAACGCGGCGTCAAATAATGCACCAGATCGCATCCCGCACGGCGCTGTACCAGCAAACCGGCCAGATACGGCCCCACATTGTTGTACACAAAGCACGTGTTGGGTTCATACACAAAGGGTTCCGCCAAACCGGCCCGCGCCCAGTTTTTGTCCCGAATCAGCGGACGCTGCCCGCCCATCAGATACGCCTGATCCTGCCCCAGACACATCGTCAGCAGATCGCGTACCGTCGCGTGCGCCAGATGCTCGTTGACCTCCGCAGGAATCTCCTCCGGGAATACATCCACCACCCGTTCGGACAGGCTCAGCAAGCC
>CADFRV010000049.1 GCA_902836725.1 Muribaculaceae bacterium | reverse complement strand
TTCAGCCGTTCAGCCAGACCATAGAGATATCGCCGCTGCCGCAACCTGCCCCCGCAAGTTTCTCCGGCGCTGTGGGACAGTTCAAATTCGAGAGCCGCATGAGCTCCACGGAACTCCGCACCGGGGAGGCCGCCTCTCTGGAGTATATCATTACCGGTACAGGCAATATCAAATACCTTAAAGCTCCGAAACCGGTTATCCCCAACGAGTTCGAACAGTATACCCCCAAAACGGAGGAGAACAGCCGCGTGACCGGCAACACAATGACCGGTACTGTCACGGCGGAATATACGATCGTGCCGCAGAGTGTGGGAGAGTTCAAGATTCCGGCTCAGGAATTCAGTTATTTCGACATTGCGAAGAAAGAGTACGTAACGCTTACCGCCCCGGGATACACGCTAAAAGTCGCCAAGGGATCGGGTACGACCGCCTCTGTAGACCAACGCGACATCGAGGCCAAGAACCTGGATATACTCCATATCAAACTCGGCAACAAGAATCTGAGCAAAGACCATACTCCAATTGTGCGGTTCTGGTGGTACTGGAGCATATTCGGAGTACTTCTGATAGTGATGATCACTGCCACATGGGCTTACGGACGGCATATGAAACTTGAGGCCGATGTGGTGGGCCGCCGCACTTCCAGAGCGAACAAAGTGGCGCGCAAACGTCTCAAGGCTGCCGAGAAATTCATGCATGCCCATAAGAGCGAGCAGTTCTATGAGGAGATGCTCAAGGCCATGTGGGGTTATCTGAGCGACAAGCTCAACATGCCGGCTTCGCAACTGACACGTCAGAACATCGTGGACACCCTGTCGCAGCGAGGTGTGTCTCCCGAAGTGTCAGACAAGGTGATAAAAATCCTGGATGATTGCGAAATGGCACGTTACACTCCCGATTCATCGCTCGATTCTTCGGTGGAAGCTCTCTACAACGAGGCTACCGATACCATAAACGCGATGGAAAAGAGCCGTATCGTAAGTAAGTCATGAAAATTATCAAACATCCTCTTAACTTACTTGGAGGGATAACTTCTGTTATCAAACGCCCTCTTAAAAACATAAGATACTGACAACATGATAAGAAAAATATATTCGATAATAGTTTTATCAGCGTGCCTGCTCTGTGTGCCCGTTGCCGCATCCGCACAGAATGCCGTGGAGGAAGAGCGGAATACAGAGGCTGCCGTATCGGAGGATACTGTAAGCTCTGATGAGGATCTTATCAGTGCGCCGGCGCAGGAGGAGATGAATGGCGAGGCGCTTGCCGCGAGGGCAGATTCTGCTTATTCTGCCGATAATTTCACCCTTGCCGAGCAACTTTATAAGGCGGCTATGGCAGCGGAGGGGACATCCGCGCCTCTGTTCTACAATCTCGGCAATGCGTATTACCGTCAGGGAAATCTCGGGATGGCGCTGGTGAATTACGAGCGCGCGCTGAAGATAGATCCGACGATGAACGACGCGCGTGTGAATCTGGAATTCGTGAAGACAAAGATCACCGACAGACAGATTGACAGCGGTTCCATAATGACAACCTTGTCAGACAATATAACTGGTTTCTTCAAAGCCGATACCTGGGCATGGATAGCCGTGGTTCTGTTCGCGATCTTTCTCGCCGGCGCGTGCACATATCTGTTCTCTTCGGTGGTGATGGTTAAAAAGGTGAGCTTCTTCGGGGGAATAATTGTGTTTTTTCTGTGTGCCGGAGCCGTGATAGTATCGTTTGCCGCTGCCAACCGTGTAGACAACAATGATTTCGCCATAATCCTTTCGCCTGCCGCGCAGCTGTCGACCTCTCCCCGTGAGGCGCGCACTCAGGCTGAAGAGGCTTTCCTGCTGCATGAAGGCACCAAAGTGGAGATCGTTGACTCTGTGAGCGGAACTGCCGACGGTGCCTGGTATGAGGTGAAAGTGGGGCATGAGCGCGCCTGGATAAAAGCCTCTGATGTGGAGCGCATATAAGCTGAATATGGGGCAATGAAAGAAAATTTTCAGTCTGTGTTCCCATAAATCTTTGATTGCGTAACTATTAGGGCAAATGTCGTTGAAAGTATGTTATAGAACATGCTGAATTGATTTGGAAAAGAGAAATAAGTTATTTAAATTTGAACTCCACGCAAGCAACTTCATTCCATCAACGGTAAATGCATGTAAGTTGCCATAGCGGGAAAGAGCAATTATAAAAACTATTAACCCTCCAAAAATAAAAGAACATGACAAAGACCATCACTTTCAACGACCTGCGTCGCCTGAAGGACAGTCTGCCCGATGGAGCGACAAGCCGCATTGCCGACAAGCTAAACATTACCGCTCAGACCGTCCGCAACTATTTCGGCGGTTCCAACTATGAGTTTGGGAAGAACTGTGGTGTCCACATAGAGCCGGGTCCCGACGGGGGCATAGTGGTTCTTGATGACACCACGATTTATGATATGGCGGTGGCCATCCTCGAGGAAGAGGAGCAAAAGAAGGAGCAATAAAGCCGAAAGGCATCATATCTCCGACGCAAAAAGATAACCGCGCTTTGGGCCGCTTGTTTCGGCGGAACCTTAAGCGCGGTTTTTTAGGAGGGCGTATCGAGATCCGCAATTCTGGCACATCGCCCTCTAAATACTCTCCAAGTTACTATTACAATTCTTCATGACACCGAACCGACTTATAACTTTAGCGATACATACATACGAGCGAGCCTTGCCGATCAAAAATCTTCTTGAGCGGGAGGGCATTTATGTGGAATTGAACAATGTGAACCTTGCGTCGCCTGTGGTGTCTGCGGGGGTGCGCATACGTGTGCTTGAGTCGGATCTGCCTCTCGCTTTGAGAATCGTGGAGAATTTCGAGATATTCGCGGTACCTGATCTCAATGTGATATCAGAGAAAAGGAAAATACTTGTGCCGACGGACTTTTCGGAATGTTCGTTCAATGCGGCAATTCCCGCGATACATCTGGCTTCCCGTCTGAAATGCGAGATAGATTTCCTGTATGCATATATGACTCCGGTCGGGCGGGAGGATGTGCAGCTGTCGGATGTGTACGATTACGAGACAGCCGATATAGAAGCCTCGCATATGCTGCAGACGGAGGCTGAAAGTCTGATGGGGCGTTTTGTGGAGAAAGTGAAGGGGGCGATGAAAGAGGGTGAGATCCCGGTGGTGAAATATGGGACAGTGGTTACGGAGGGGCTGCCGGAGGAGGCTATTCTGGAATATACCCGCGAGAACAAGCCCCTGATGGTTGTGATGGGTACACGTGCCGCGCACAAAAAGGAGTCGGAACTTATAGGCAGTGTTACGGCCGAGGTACTTGACTCGTGTCGTGTGCCGGCTTTCACGATACCCGAGACTGTGGATTCAGCAAGTTTCAGGAATCTGAAGAAGGTGGCATTCTTCTGCAATCTCGACCAGGAGGATATGCTTGCGCTCGACGCGCTGTATAGACTCTTCCCCGAGATGAGCCTTGAAGTGACGCTGTTGCATATACCGCACCGCAGTCTGCGCAAGTCCATAATGCCGGCCAAGCAGACAGAGGAGAACCTGCTTAAGTATTGCCGCGAGCATTTCCCGAACTACACCTTTGCATTGGGGTCTGTAAATCTGCCCCTTGACGAGACACAGTTCAACACGGCTGACGGGAAGAGGGAATATGACCTGCTGTGTATGCCCAACAAGCGCAAAAGCGTGTTCCTGCGGGTGTTCAATCCCTCGCTCGCACACAGGATACTGTTCCGCTCGGATGTGCCGATGATTGTAGTGCCTGTATAGTGCCCCGGCTTCCTGCATGGATTTCTTTCGTAGATACACGATCCCGCAATTATTTTGAGGAATTACTTATTGTTTGACTATGGATATTGATGGAGCGCCATGTCTGAGCATAATAATGCCCGTATATGGTGTGGAACGCTATCTGAATGAGGCGGTGGACTCTGTGATAGCGCAGACTTACACGGACTGGGAACTGATACTGGTGGATGATGGCTCGCCTGACGGTTGTCCCGCCATATGCGATGAGTACAGTCGCCGTGACAGCCGTATAAAGGTGATACATAAACGGAACGAGGGACAGGGGGCTGCGCGCAATGATGCCATAAGAATGGCACGTGGCGCATATCTGGGGTTTGTGGACAGCGACGACAGCATAGAGCCTGACATGTATGAGAAACTGATGGGTGCGTTATTGGAAAGTGACGCCGATATGGCCATGTGCGGGTATTACCTGGATTTCAAGGGGATGAGGAAATTCAAGCAGCCTATTCCCGATGCGGGTGTATATGCGGGGAGCGATCTTATGCGGGAGGGTTATCTGGACCGAAAGGTGCAGAGCATATCGTGCGACAAAGTTTTCAGGAGGGAAGTAGCAGGGGAGGGTTACCCCTCGCAGCGTTATTTCGAGGATCATGCCACTATGCTGCATTGGTTCGCGAAAGTGGGCAAATGGGTGGTGGTGCCCGAGCCGATGTATCATTACCGTATGCGCCGGTCCGGAGTGACCAACGGTTTCAGTGTGGAGAAACGGATGGCCAAGTTCCGTGCCGATCTTGACAGGGCGCGTTTCATGGCGTCTCTTCCTGCCGACAGGCATGGAATGACAGAGGGTGAGATAGGCGCCCAGGTAGTGGGAAGCGCCGTGAGTACAGCGAAAGCAATCGCCCGAGGATGCATGGATGCTGACGCAACCGACCGCGCTATCGCTGAAATACTTGGCTGCACATCGGATTATTTCAATATCTGCCGCGGTATTCTTCCTGCAAAAACTGCACGGCGCTATGAGCTGATGATGAAAAATCCGGTATGGTTCCGCCGAAAGATGAAGCTCGAGCGGATGTTTGTCTTTGCCGGGAACAGAAAAGAGAAACTGTTATACGACTGATGATTTACAAAGGAAAATGAAAGTCTCGCTGATAGTGGCCACATATAACAATCCGGAGTTTCTCTATCTTACACTGAAAAGTGTGATGAACCAGAGGAGGCTTCCTGACGAGATATTGGTGGCCGATGACGGGTCGGGTGAAGATACCCGCATGCTGGTGGAGGAGATGGCGGCGGAGTCTTTTGTGCCGTTGCATCATATATGGCATCCCGACGAGGGGTTCAGGCTCGGGGCGATAAGAAACCGCGCCATCGCTGCGGCCGATGGGGATTATATAATCCAGATCGACGGGGATATAGTGCTTCATCCGTCGTTTATAGCTGATCATGTGGCTATGGCGCGTGAAGGCTGGTTCTATTCAGGAAGCCGTGTGCTGCTTTCCCCCGCAACTACGGAAAAGATGCTCACAAGGAAAATTGTGGAACTTCCCGAGGATGCCCCTGAGCGGAAGAGTGGAAAATGCAGGCATATGCCGTGGCTTATGCGCATGATGAGAAGATATAAAAGCGGGGACGGAGGCTATGTGCGCGGATGCAATATGGCTTTCTGGAGGAAAGATCTCCTGGATGTGAACGGTTACAACGAAGATATCCGGGGATGGGGAAGAGAAGACTCGGAGTTGTCCTACAGACTGATAAATTCGGGGAAGAAAAAGGGTTTCGTGAAGTTCGGAGGCATCGAATACCATCTGTATCATAAGGAGAATTCCAAAGAGAACGACGCGCGCAATATAGCCATGATGGAACGTGCGAGCAAGTCGGGGCTGACGAAAGTGCCGAACGGGATATGCAAGCCGGCGGATGGGAATGTAAAATAAAAGCATTTGAAAAACAGGAAAGTAAAGCCGATATGCAAACTGCGTCTGTGGAAGACACGAAAAAAACTTTCCGGCTCTGATGAAGAAAATATTTCCTTTTTGATTGTAAAAAGAGTAGAATTACTAACTTTGCATCGTGAAAAGCTATTTCCGGTGACAGAATGTCTGTTGCCGGAAGTATCTTTTGTTGGTATCAACAGGTATTGCGTAAACAGCTGTATCTGAAATCTTACTTCAATCAGCATTTAGATTCATCAAAAATAGGTACATATTATGTGTGGAATTGTTGGTTATTTAGGCGATAAACCTGCCTATGAGATTTTAATAAAGGGTCTTCACCGTCTGGAGTATCGCGGTTACGATTCATCCGGGGTGGCGCTGATGGCTCCCAACAATAAACTGAATGTCTATAAGACCCGTGGCAAAGTCGCCGATCTTGAGCGTTTCTGCAGCGAGAAAGATGTGCTATCGGTATAGCCCATACACGCTGGGCCACCCACGGCGAACCGAATGATATAAACGCCCATCCCCATGTGAGCCACAGCGGCAATATCGCCCTGGTGCATAACGGTACTATCGAGAATTACCATGTGCTTAAAGAGGCTCTGGAACTGGAAGGATGTACTTTCAAAAGCGAGACCGATACAGAGGTTCTCGTGCAGCTTATAGAATATATAAAAGATAAAAACCAGTGCTCGCTGCTCGACGCTGTGCGCGGCGCACTGAAAGAGGTGGTAGGAGCTTATGCCATAGCTGTGATCGATACGAATGAGCCGGACACCATGATCGGGGCGCGCAAAAGTTCTCCGCTGGTGATCGGCATAGGGGAGGGGGAGACATTCCTGGCTTCCGACGCCACCCCGATCATAGAATTTACCGACAAGGTGGTATATCTGAATGATGACGAGATAGCCATTATCCGCCGTAACGAGCCTCTCCAGATTGTGGACTCCGACAATGTGCCTGCCGCGATAGACATAAAGACACTGCGCATGTCGGTATCGCAGCTTGAAAAGGGTGGATACCCGCATTTCATGCTTAAGGAGATTTTCGAGCAGCCACGTACCATTCAGGATTGTATCCGCGGCCGTGTGGCGTCGTCGGGTGATGAGGTGCTTCTGTCGGGTGTGACAGAGCATCAGGATCGTTTCATCAATGCCCACAGGATCGTGATTGTGGCGTGCGGCACGTCATGGCACGCCGGTCTTATAGGCAAGCGTCTCCTCCAGGAGATAGCCCGTATCCCGGTGGAGGTGGAGTATGCGAGTGAGTTCCGTTACAGCAATCCGGTGCTGACGCCGAACGATATAGTGATCGCGATCTCCCAATCTGGCGAGACCGCCGACACCCTGGCCGCCATACAGATGGCGCGCAAGTGCGGCGCGTTTGTATATGGCATATGCAACGTTGTCGGTTCGTCCATAGCCCGCGCTACCGATTCGGGCACCTACATTCATGTCGGTCCGGAGATTGGCGTGGCATCCACAAAGGCATTTACCGGGCAGGTAACCGTGCTTACGATGCTAGCTCTGGCAATAGGCACTCTCAAGAATACAATTTCGAAAGAAACACGCCAGGAGATCGCCGATGCCATCCGCGCCCTTCCGTCGCTTATAAAGCAGACGCTCAAGCTCAATGACAGCATAGAGAAGCTCTCGGGCATATACACATATGTGCATAATTTCCTTTATCTCGGACGAGGATACAACTACCCGAGTGCGCTCGAGGGAGCGCTTAAGCTCAAGGAGATAAGCTATATACACGCAGAAGGATATCCTGCGGCAGAGATGAAGCACGGCCCTATAGCGCTGATTGACCATGAACTGCCCACTGTGGTGATAGCTCCCGACGACGAGATGCATGAGAAGATCATATCCAACATACAGCAGGTGAAGGCCCGCGGCGGCTCCGTGATCGCTGTGGTGACCAAAGGTGACACTACTATCAAGGAGATCGCCGACCATGTGCTGGAGATTCCGGAGGTACCCGAGTGTGTGTCGCCTGTGATAGTCTCGGTGCCTCTGCAGCTTCTGGCCTACCACATCGCCATCAAGAAAGGGTGCAATGTGGATATGCCCCGAAACCTTGCCAAGTCTGTAACTGTGGAATAATAAGCAAGCTCCGTTGCAGAAAATGAAAAACGGTAATCTATATGCCCAGCTGTTCTCCTCTTTCATGCGTATAGGCGCATTTACTTTCGGGGGCGGCTGGGCTATGATATCCCTGATAGAGCGTGAGGTTGTCGATAACCGGAAGTGGATAAAGCGCGAAGAGTTCCTTGACCTGCTTGCGGTGGCACAGTCGCTGCCAGGTATTCTGGCTGTGAACATTTCTGTGGCTGTAGGCGACCATCTGCGCGGCATGAAGGGGAGCATAGCGGCTGCTCTCGGCACGATTATGCCATGTTTCCTGATCATACTCGCCATTGCGGTGTTCCTGACCCCCGACCTGATTCAGAACAACCATGTAGTCAGCTCCATCTTCCGCGGGATACGTCCGGCGGTGGTAGCTCTGATTATCGCTCCTGTAATAACGACTGCGAAAGCATCGCATATAGGGTGGAAGACGGTATGGATTCCGGTGGTAGTGGCGCTTCTCATTTGGTCGGGTATACCATATGTGTCAAATCCGATTATGTTCATAGTGATCGGAGGGGCCGCAGGTTATCTATGGCTCAAACGCCAGGAGCGTCTGCTGACCGACGCCCAGATAGAGCGTGAGGAGAACGGCAGTGATGGCGGGGAAGGGGGCAAAGATCCCGATCCCCTGAAATAACACGTTTATTATGATATATCTTAGACTTATCTGGAGTTATCTGAAAATCGGTCTGTTCGGCTTCGGGGGCGGTTACGCGATGCTTTCCCTGATAGAACGCGAGATTGTGGGTCCGGGATGGATCACCGAGAAGATGTTTACGGATATCGTGGCCATCTCGCAGATGACTCCCGGTCCCATCGGGATAAACTCTGCCACTTATATCGGTTATGCGGCCCCGCTGCATGCGGGTTACGACAATCCTTTATGGGGATTGCTCGGGTCGCTGATATGTACGTTTGTGGTGGTGCTTCCGTCGTTTCTGCTGGTGGCGTATACGAGCCATTTTATAAAGAAACATAAGGAGAGTGTGGTGGTGAGGGGTATCTTCATGGGGCTGCGGCCGGTGGTTATAGGGCTTATCGCGTCGGCTGCTCTGCTGCTGATGAACGAGGCCAATTTCGGCAACGAAACTCGGGAGGTAGTTATTTCGGTGGTGATAGCGTGTGCCGCACTGGCCACGGTGCTTTTTACAAAGATCCATCCGATACTTGTGATAATACTTTCGGGACTGGCCGGTTTTATAATATATTATTGAAAGGGGAACGGAAATTATGAGAATGACATATGACGAGGCTGTGGAGTTTCTGTATCTGCAGACGCCTCAGTTCCAGTCGATAGGCGCGGCGGCATATAAGCCGGGGCTTCAGACGGTGACAGATCTGGCTGTGGCTTTCGATAATCCGCATATGAACTATCCTGTGGTGCATGTGGCCGGCACAAACGGCAAAGGATCCACTTCGCATACGATTGCGGCTGTGCTGCAGGCCGCGGGATATAAGGTGGGACTGTACACATCGCCTCATCTTGTGGATTTCCGCGAACGTATGAGGGTTAACGGTGAGATGATTCCGCATGACGAGGTGGCTCGTTTTGTCAACGGTTATAGGGAGTCCGGTCTGTCGGAAAGGCTCGCCCCGTCGTTTTTCGAACTTACAACGGTGATGGCTTTCGAGTGGTTCAGCCGCTGCAAGGTGGATGTGGCTGTCATAGAGGTGGGACTTGGAGGCCGTCTTGACTCCACAAATATAGTGGATCCTCAGCTTTCGGTGATAACCAACATTTCATTTGACCACATGGCGCAGCTCGGCAACACGCTTGAGGATATCGCCAGGGAGAAAGCAGGCATAATGCGTCCCGGGATACCGGTGGTGATAGGGGAGCCGAAGGAGAATATCAGGAAGTTTATGGAAGAGTGCGCGTACAAGTGCGGCGCGGTTCCCAGGTCGGTTTGCGGTATGTTTCCAGATGCGGATTTCAGCTATTCCGCCGACGGGATGCTGAGGGTGGATGGAACGGAATTCGGGGCATTGGAGTATCAGCTTACAGGTGACTGCCAGAGGGAAAATTCACTGACGGTGCTTGCCGCACTGAAAGAACTGAGGTCTCTGGGGTGGAAGATAAAGGACTGTGATGTCGCCGAGGGTATGAGGCATGTATGTGACACAACCGGTCTGATGGGCCGGTGGATGAAGATTGCCGACAGACCGCTGACGATATGTGATACGGGGCATAATGAGGGTGGATGGGAGTTTCTTGCCCCACAGCTTGGCCGGTTGCCGCGTCCTCTTGTTGTGGTGCTCGGATTTGTGAATGACAAGGATACATCGCATATTTTCCCGAAATTGCCTGAGGACGCCATATATATATATACCAATGCGGACATTCCGCGCGCGCTTCCTGCGGACAGGCTTTCTGAGATTGCAGCGTGTGCCGGCCTTGCGGGCAGGGCTGTGGCAGGTGTGAAGGAAGCCTATGACAATGCTGTAGCGTTGGATCCGGCGGCTATATTTATCGGGGGCAGCACTTTTGTAGTGGCTGATCTGCTGAAGAGCCTCGGCAAATAGCATTTCTGCCCTGTTCCATAAAATATAATGTCCCCTCCCGACAGTTTCTTCGCATGGCTGTGGGAGGGGATATTGTTTCTGTTATTCCGTGGAGTGATATTCCAAAGAATGGCAGGTTATTCTGTCACCTTGATATATTTTACTCCGTGGGGGGCGACGAGGTAACTGGTGTCGGTAGTTGAAAGGTCTTTCTGACGCCAGAGATCGCGTATGTTTTTGACGTTTCCTATTCCGAGCGCTTTCTTGTATTTGTTGAAATCTACGGTCTGCTCGTCTGTGCCGACATTGAAGATGCCTATGGCACGGCTTCCGTCGCTGAGGGGACGGCTCCAGATCTGTATATCGCCGTCGACGATATCGCGTTTGGCCTGTTTGCCGAGGGTGTCCTGGTTGATGGCGTTGACTTCGTTGTTGCAGAGGAGATTGATAGTGAAATCGTCGAGCTGTGCGAGATCGCATCCGATGAGCATGTTGGCTGCGAGTAGGGTCCACAGTGTGATGTGGGTGTACTGTTCGTCGGGTGTGAGGCGTGAATCCCTGAGGTTGTCGCTCCATCCTACTTTTCCTACGATGAGCATGTCGGGGTCGTTCCAGGCTCCCGGGCGTGAATAGGGATAGAGATCGGCCTGCTGTACGAATCCTATGTCGTAGAGTGACTCCCATGTATCGACGATATCGCCTGTGGTGCGCCATGAATTGGCGTCGACGCATTCGCCCCATTTCCATACGTCCTGCATGCCGTACTGGCAGAGGCTGTAGAATATGTCGCGTGGCTGTTCGCGGAGGAATCCTTCCATGAGGAGGTATGGGCGGATGTATGATGCGAGGGTCTCTTTGTCGGCTTCGTTCTGATGTTTGCGCCAGTATCCGCACCAGTCGTATTTGAGATAGTCTATTCCCCAGGAGTTGTATGTCTGGGCATCCTGCTGTTCATGGTCAAGGGAGCCAAGATAGTTGCCGCATGTCAGATCGCCGGGGGAGGAGTAGATGCCGAATTTCAGTCCTTCGCTGTGGAGCCAGTCGCCGAGTCCTTTCATGTCGGGGAATTTTTCGTTGACAGCGATTGTGCCGTCGGCGTTGCGTGCGGGTGCTTCCCATGCGTCATCGATGTTTACATAGGCATATCCGTAATCGGCCAGACCTTTGTCAAGAAGGGCTTTCGCGCTTGACATCACTTTATCCTGCGATACGCTCAGACCCCAGCAGTTCCAGCTGTTCCATCCCATGGGGGGTGTGAGTGCGATGCGGCTTCCGACTTTTACGGTGAATTTCTGTGTGGCCACTCCTTTGTCATTTTTGGCAGTGACGGTGAATGTGTAATCGCCCGGTTTGTCAAGCTTGCCGCTTAACGCTCCGTTGTCGGGATTCAGGCTGAGGCCTGCGGGAAGGTCGGATGAGGTGATCGTCATGGGGCGCTGACCTGATACGCCGAACCGGAAGTGGATCGGGGAGCCGGGACGTACGCCGTATACTGTAGTAGTGTTGAAGCGCGGTGTTTCCGGTGCCTTGGGTGTGAGGATGTATTTGGGGGTGTAGGCCGCCTTGATCTGTTCGCCGCTTTTTTTGTCGGTGAATGTGGCTTTTACCCGCAGGCAGTCTTTTTTGTCGTAGGGGAATGTAAGTCTGGCCGGTTTGTTTTTTGTGGCGGAGACTTTTTTTGTGGTGCTGTCGATCAGTTTGCCTGTCTCTATGTCTGTCACGTCAATGGTCAGTGTGCCGGAAAGTGTAGAAGGGTAGCTTTCGTTCAGCGTAACGGTGTATGTAGGCATGCTGTCGAAATTCTCCTGGCTGAAAGTGATCGATCCACCGTCGATGCGGTCGGGTACACTGACGTTCACATGGCCGCCATACATGCCGCCGGGTGCGTTTCCGCTGTAACAGCGTACAGCGAGCACGTTGTCCTGATCCCACTTGATGTTTTTGTCGTTGGCTTTTACGATATATTTGCGCGGCACATTGAACAGGGCGCTGTATTGGCCTTTGTCGCCGGGCATGTTTCCGGTCTTTCCGATCAATACGCCGTTGAGATATGCCTCGTCGACATCATCGATCGTCCCGAGATCGAATACGATGTATTCTTTCAGGTCGGAATTGTCGAGCATAGCTTTGGTGGGGCGTACATGAAATCTGTACCATCCAAAGTTTGTTTCCGAGGGGATGCCCTGACTGTCCCAGGTGCCGCTTACGTCCAGTGTCTGCCATGCGGTGTCGTCGTAATCGGCATTTTTCC
>CADFRV010000048.1 GCA_902836725.1 Muribaculaceae bacterium | reverse complement strand
TCACGATGCCCGCATCGCTCCCTCCTCAAAACTCAAAATTGCCTCTAAAATAGCTCGTTAGCGTTTAACATCTATTATTAAACACCCTCTTGGTAATATCCTGTAATTTGCAACCGGAGGCATCAGAATCGCCACTGCTGCGGTGATAAACTCTGATGCCTCCGGGAGAAGTTTTTTTTCCAACAACCGTGATCAGCGGCGTCCCTTGCCGTTGTTGTTGCGTTTCTGCTGCTCGCGAAGCATGGCCTGCTGCTGGCGCTGCGCTTCTTCAAGGCGTGCCATGAAGCCCGATTTCTTTTTGGGCTTGGCGGCGTTTGCCATGAGGCGTGCACGCACTTTCTCTTCATTGGTGCAGAGACGGAATATATAAGTCTGCACAATGGTGATCAGGAGCGAGAGGAAGTAATAGTAGCTCAGGCCTGCGGCGTAGTCGTTGAATATGAAGAGGAACATGACCGGCATCAGGTACATCATCACCTTCATGCCGGGCATGGAAGAGGATGAAGGCTGGTTCTGCATGTTGACACGGGTGTAGATCACGTTGGTGGCTGTCATGAGCAGGCAGAAAAGGCTCACATGGTTGCCATAGAACGGGATCGTGAACGGCAGCGTGAAGATCACGTCAGGCGCCGCGAGATCCTGAGCCCACAGGAACGACTGGCCGCGAAGCTCGATGCACGACGGGAAGAACCAGAACATCGCGATAAGGATAGGCATCTGGAGCATCATCGGCAGACAGCCGGCGAACGGACTGGCTCCCACACGTGAATACAGCTCCATCGTCTTCTGGTTGCGTGTCATGGCGTTCTCCTGGCCGGGATATTTCTCGTTGATCTCCTTGATGTCGGGAGCGAGGGCACGCATGTTTGCCTGCGACTTAAAGCTCTTGTAGGTCAGCGGGAACAGAACAAGCTTGATAAAGAGGGTGAGAAGCAGGATGATTATGCCGTAGCTCTTGATGAATCCGCTCAGGAAGGTGAACACCGGAATGATCACCAGTGTGTTTATCCAACGGAAGATAGGCCAGCCCAGAGGGATGAGGTTCTGAAGCTGCAGATCCTCGCCGGAGTTTCCGCCCTCATCCGCCACGATGCTCTTGTCGAGACGCTTGAGCAGGGGGTACAGGTTTGGTCCGTAGAAGATGTCGACGGTCACCGGATTTTCGGCAGCCGACGAGTAGTTCATCGTGGCCTTGGCGGTGAGGTCTTTCACAAACATCGGGTCACCTTTCAGATCGGTAGAGGCCACCTCGGCGCCGACAAAGTTGCCGCGGGGTATCATTACCGAGGAGAAGAACTGGTTCTTGAAAGCGATCCATCTCAGCTGCTGGTTGAGCGTCTCGCTGTGGTTTCCGGTGTTGCCGAGTTCGTCGGGGGAATCCCCGGCATATTTGTAATAGATGCCGGAGTTACGCTCCTCGAACACGCGTCCGCGCTCGTTGCGCCCCATCTTCTGGTGCCAGATCATCTCCATAGTGGCCACTGAAGGGGGTATCACCTTGCCCATATCGTTCTGCACCACATCCATGCGCACCACATAGGAGTCTGCAGGGAGTGTATAGCGCAAAGCCCAGAAAGCGCCCCCGCCGAGATCAAGTTTCATCATCACAGTGGAGTCGTTGACCACCTCGGGAGTGAAATAGAACGTGGATGTATCGAAACGGCGTGTGGCGGAGGTGAGTATGAAGTTATATCCGGAATATTCCGGACGGCACACTTCCACATTGGCGGTGTCGATCTTGCCTGTCTTGGGGTCGGTGTTGACATAGGTGTCATATTTCAGGAGGGTAGCCCCCGCGATGTTGCCGCCATGATTGCTGATGGAGAGCGAAAGCAGATCGTTTTTCAGCTCCACGGTCTTCTCCTCTCCGTCGAGATGGCGGGCGAAACCGCGGTAACGGTCTGCGTCGGCAAGCGCCGCACGCAGGTTCTCCACAGCCGAAATACGGTCCTGCAGCGAAAGACCGGTGCCGAAACGCGATGCCACAAGATCGGCGTAAGGCACCACGGTGTCATTCGCCTGTACGGTGCCAGAAACCTGGTCGCCTGTCACGGTGAGGTCCACAGTCTTGGTGCGGTAGCGCATCGTGGCCGCCGATGTGGTATCGGAGCCGGCAACAGGCGTGCCTGCCTGACGCAATACCGCCGCGATGCCTGCCAGCTCCTCCGGGCGGATGGAGTCCACAGTAAGCGACTTGCGGGCTGCGACGGCCTCCTGTTGCTGCTGTTTCTCGGCTTGCTCCTGAAGCTGTTGCTGCATCTTCTGCTGATCCCTGTTGTTGATATACATGAACCCGAATATCACCAGGCCCATCATCAGCAGACCGTATAACGTGTTTTTGTCCATCAATAAGTAGCTCTTATAATTTAGTCAATGGTTTTGTCTCTTTCCTTTTTGTATTTTATCGCGGCGTCAATGAAGCTGATGAAGAGAGGGTTGGGCGAAAGCACCGTCGAGGAGTATTCCGGATGGTACTGGGTGCCCAGATACCAGCGCTTGCCGGGTACTTCCACCACTTCCACCAGGTGTGTGGCAGGGTTCTCCCCCACACACTGCATGCCGGCATCCTCGAAACGGGAGCGGTACTCCTCGTTGAACTCGAAGCGGTGGCGGTGACGCTCGCTCACGAGTGTCTTGCCATAGGCCTGCGCGGCAAGCGAACCGGGACGCAGGGCGCAGTCGTAGGCGCCGAGGCGCATGGTGCCTCCCATATTCGATATGCTCTTCTGCTCCTCCATGAGATCGATCACGTTGTATGGCGTCTTCGTGTCCATCTCCGTGGAGTTGGCGTCGGCAAGACCGAGCACATTGCGGGCATATTCTATGACCATGCACTGCATGCCGAGACATATGCCGAAAGTAGGCACATCATGCTCGCGGCACCATTTGAGTGCCACAAACTTCCCTTCTATGCCCCTGTGGCCGAAACCGGGGGCTATGATCACACCGTCCATCGGGCGCAGTGTGTCGTCGACATTGCTTTCATCCAGTTTTTCGGAATGGATGAATCTCAGGTCGAGTTTCTTTCCCTCGTATGTGACTGCCTGGAAAAGCGATTCGTTGATCGACTTGTAGGCGTCCTGGAGCTCCACATATTTACCCACCAGACCTATGGTCACGCTCCCCTCGGCATTGTGCATCTTGTCGAGGAAGCCGAGCCAGGGAGCCATGTGCGGCTCTTTGTCGGCAGGCAGACCGGTCAGACGGAGCACTATGCTGTCAAGCCCCTGCTCGTGCATCCTCACCGGCACCTCGTATATGGAGGGGAGGTCGATGCTCTCCACCACTGCGTCGGGCGCCACATTGCAGAAGAGCGCTATCTTGCGGCGCACTTCGGGGGTCACATGATGCTCGGTGCGCAACACAAGCACGTCGGGCTGTATGCCGAGCTGCTGCAGCTGCTTCACCGAGTGCTGCGTCGGCTTGGTCTTCAGCTCTTTGGCGGCGGCGATGTAGGGCACATAGGTGAGGTGTATGCACACGCTGTCGCGCCCAAGCTCCCACCGGAGCTGACGCACTGCCTCCAGGAACGGAAGCGACTCTATGTCGCCTACCACACCACCTATCTCGGTGATCACGAAATCAAACTGACCCGTTTTGCCGAGCTGCTTCACCTGATGTTTTATCTCGTCGGTGATGTGGGGCACGATCTGTACCGTTTTGCCAAGGTAATCTCCGCGGCGCTCCTTGTCGATCACGCTCTGATAGATGCGGCCGGTGGTCACGTTGTTGGCACGTGTGGTGCGTATGTTGGTGAAACGCTCGTAATGGCCAAGGTCAAGATCAGCCTCATGGCCGTCGACTGTCACATAACACTCTCCGTGCTCATAGGGGTTGAGCGTCCCCGGATCGATGTTTATGTACGGGTCAAACTTCTGGATTGTCACACGGAATCCGCAGGCGATCAGAAGATTGGCCAACGACGATGAAATGATACCTTTGCCAAGCGATGACACCACACCGCCGGTCACGAAAATGTACTTGGTTTCCACTGTAGAAAAGTTTATAATAGCTTTAAACTACGTCTTCTACGAGCCAGATGCCCGCGCCGGGGTGTACGGACGCACATGCACCCCGTAGTGCGTTTCAAACACTACGGGGTGCAAAGTTAATTATTTTTCATTATAATTCCTCAACCTTGCGCTTGAAATCCACCATTTTGATGGCGGCTTCAGCGGCTTCGGCTCCCTTGTTGCCCAGGGATCCACCCGCGCGGTCAAGGGCGTCCTGCTCGGTGTCTACGGTCAGCACACCGAAAATGACCGGAGTATCGCAGTCGGCGTTGAGACCGGTGATACCCTGTGTCACGCTCTGGCATACATAGTCGAAATGCGGTGTTCCGCCGCGGATGACGCATCCGAATACTATCACTGCGTCGAAAAGGCTCGCTTCTATGAGCTGCGACGCGGCGAAGGTCAGCTCCACCGCCCCGGGCACATGAAACACGCTTACATCCTCTTTCATGTCGAGACCGGCACCTTTCAGCACCTCCAGGGCGCCTTCGGTAAGGCGTGAGGTGATATGTCCGTTCCACTCGGCGGCCACGATAGCCACCCTTACGTTATCAAGTTCCGGGAGCTTCCCCGATGGGGCGGCTCCGCTCAATGATGTGCTCACTTATATTATCTGTATTACAAATTAAACGACTTTTGTTTACGTCAGTTCCCCTGACGGGCCGCATGGCCGAGATAGCCGCCATGATGGCGCATGGCATAGTCCTGACGTGTGAATCCGGTGAGTCTCATCACATTCACCACAAGTATGTCGCCTATGACGGTCATCATAGTTGTGGAGGTGGTGGGGGTAAGCCCGAGGGGGCATACTTCCGGCGCTCCTCCGGTGGGAAGTGTGGCGTCGGCCAGACGGGCGAGCTCGCTCTCTCCGTTGCCGGTTATCACAATGATAGGCACATCGGTTATGAGTCTGCGGGCGAGGCTTACCAGCTCCAGTATCTCGCGTGTCTTGCCTGAATTGGAAATCAGCAGCATCACATCGTCGGGCTGCAGCACGCCGAGATCGCCGTGCTGTGCCTCCGAGGGGTGAAGGTTCACCGCCGGGATGCCTGTGGAGCTGAACGTGGTGGCTATGTTCATGGCTATCTGGCCGGCTTTCCCCATGCCCGAAGTCACGAGTTTGCCGCCACGGCGATGCACATGTTCCACTATCAGCTCCACCGCCTTGTCGTAGTCAGGGGTATACGGTATGTTTTTTATCGCTTCGCTCTCCGCAAGGAGAATATCGCGCATAGTCTGCTCAATCTGCATGTCTTGTCAGGTTATATCTCCCCGGCTGGGGAAACATTAAAAACTGTGGTTTTGCCTGTGATGGCACCTATATCCGGCAAAATTAAAAAATTTCCGCATATTTTCAAACACCGCTCTCAAAACGGCTCAGGTCGGCCACCCATGCGGCGTCAAGCTCCGCCCCTTGCCGTGTCTTCGGATCAAAACCCGCCATGACCACCGTAGCCACGCATTTCACATCTCCTGTGGCGGGGTTCACCACACGCTGCTCAAGCACGAAACTGCGTTGGGAGATCTTCACGCAAGCCGTAAGCACCCCCATATTCTCCCCGAAATATGTGGGGGAAAAGAAACTCACGTTTATGTTTACTATCACAGTGGCTATCCCGCCCATCTCGAGCGGTTTACCGGTGACAGCCTCGAAATAGCGCACTTTGGCGAGATCCATGAACTGCAGGTAGGCCGAATTGTTGAGGTGGCCGAGCATGTCGAAATCGTTGAAACGGGTCTGGATCTCCACCATGTGGTAGAATGGATGCTGTGCCTCGGGCACTTTCTCGTTATTTGCCTCGGGCAGTATTACAGGTTCTCTCATATGATTGTATTTCAATATATAAGTAACTCTTCAAAATTATTTTAGTGTATACGGAGTTCTGTCAGCGCTTCGGTGCCGGCCAGGGAGTTGAGGGCGGCTATTATGGAAGATTTCTGAAACTCCAGTTCTGTCTTCAGGGGAGCCGACGACACATACACATGCAGCACCCCACGGCTCACGTAACGCCGCTGTGTCAGCCGGTTTATCCCGGGACCCACCACATCGGGCCAGTACGACATGGCGCGTTGCTCCATGTATTCGTTTTTCCGCGATGAATTGTCGAGCACCTTGTCAATGATCTGGCGTATGCTCATCGGGTCTGTACGTTTCATGCTGTGGGCTGTTGTTGCGGTGGGTCATCGGCATCGGGTTCCCCGGCCGATGATGCCATAAGTGTGAATGTGCCGTCCTCCACCATCCATGAACGGTGGTCGTTTGCCGACCGGCTCATTATGTGGTCGAGATGGTCGCGGTTGGTGTCGGTGATGAATATTTGTCCGAAAATGTCTTCCGAAACTATTTCCACCAGACGTTCCACGCGGGTGGCGTCGAGCTTGTCGAAAATATCGTCGAGGAGCAGCAGGGGTTTCATCCTGGCCGCCTCCCGCATGAAATCATATTGCGCCAGACGCAGGGCTATGGTGTAGGTCTTGCACTGCCCCTGCGAGGCGGCGCGGCGCACGGGCATCCCGTTAAGCCACAGGTCTATGTCGTCGCGATGCGGCCCCACCGAGGTGTGTCCCACTATCTCGTCGTGGCGGCGTGTGGAGTCGAGGAGCGCCATCAGCCCGTCGGGATTCTCCGACAGATGGCTCTTGAGGCTTATCGACGGTATCTCGCCGTCGGCCGCTATCCGTTCGTAATAACGCCCGAAAATACCGGTAAGGCGTTCCACCCATTCCTGGCGCGCACGTGTGATGTATGCCGCCGAGCGCTCCATGGTCATCTCTATGGCGAGATAGAGCGACGGATCCACGGCGTGGTCGCGCAACAGTTTGTTGCGCTGCTGCAGGGCGCGCCCGTAACGTATGAGATGGTCGAGATAGAGGGGGTCTGTCTGCGAGATCACCTGATCCATGAAACGGCGCCGCTCCTCCCCCGTGCCGCTCACAAGCTCCTGGTCGGCAGGCGCCACAAGCACAAGCGGGAAAGCACCGATGTGGGCGCTGAGGCGGTCATATTCTTTCCCCCCGCGCTTGAAACTCTTACGTTTTCCGGGGAGCAGACCCACCTGCAGCTCCTCGTCGATCCCTTTGCGGTCATATTCACCCCGCATCGTGAGAAACTCCTCACCGCGTTTCACCAGAGCGGCGTCGGCCAGTCCGGTAAAACTCTTGCAGAAGCTCAGGTAGTGCACCGCGTCGAGCAGGTTGCTCTTCCCCATGCCGTTGTTGCCCAGAAAGCAGTTTATCTTAGGGCTGAATCGCAACCGGGCATCGGCGATGTTCTTGAAGTTTGTTATGGCAAGGCGTTTGAGATGCAAAACTTGTAGTTTTAGAAGATTAGAAGTCAGAGCAGCGGAAGTCAGGCAATGAAGGCTCCCAGAAGCACTATCGCCAGGCTCAGCAGGAGCATTAGCAGGGCGGTGCGTGCGAGCAGGGCGGTCAGCGCCCTCCCCTGAAGCGTGCCGAGCTGTTTCCAGAGTGTTATGACACTCAGCAGCTGAAAAATGCTCGGGATGGCTCCCCAGCTGAACTTATACCAGACCGCGCACAGGAGCGCCCATGACGCCAGGCCGTTGAACAGATACAGCCCGCGGGTGAATTTCGCGCCGAAACGCACCGCCAGAGTGAGCTTTCCCACGGCACGGTCATCGTCTATATCGCGGTAATTATTAACTATCAGCACATTGGCACCGAGCAGTCCGATTGCTACAGCCGCCATCCATACCTGCGGGGTACACACCCCGGTCTGCACGTAATATGTAAGGGTCACCGGAGCTATTCCGAAAAAAAATATCACAGCCGCTTCCCCCCACCCGTGGCGCGACAGAGGATAAGGGCCGGTGGAATAAGCCAATGCGCCGACAACGATCAATATTCCGGCGGCGATGAGCCACCATCCGCCCCAGTAGATGAGCGACAGCCCCAGCAGGGCGGCCACTCCGAGCGATCCCAGGGCTGCGGCAAGCATGGAGCGCGGGGAAATGTCCCCTTCGGTGACACCGCGGCGCGGTCCCACGCGCCCTTTGCGGTCAAGGCCGTCGCGATAGTCGAAATATTCGTTGGCGAAATTGGATGCTATCTGGGCGAGCACGGCGAACACAAGGCATATCACGGCAGGAAGCCACCGGAATCCGCCGTCGGCAAGCGCCAGCCCCGTAGCCGTAAATACACCCGCCACCGAAACCGGAAGAGTGCGGAGCCTCATGGCTTCGATCCAGCATTTCAGTTTACCGGGTTTTGACATATGCGGTTTTCTAAATGAGGTTCAAAAAGTAAACGGTCAGTCAAGGCGCAGTGTGACAAGCCCGGTGGAATCGAACCGGGGCAACGCCCTGAGTTGCACAGGCGCCATGCGTGCGTAGGGGGTTTCGGACCCGTCGCCCACCTGCGGCACTCCCGCGGTGAGGAGAGCCTGCTCCACGGCCTTAAGAGCCACTTCGGGAAGATTGTTGTCCTTGCTGAGATGGCACAGGAAGATCTGGCGCAGTTGCGGGGTGTAGATCTGTGCGAGATAAGCGGCCGTGACCTCGTTGTCGAGATGTCCTGTGGCCGAGCGTATGCGCGCCTTCAGGTATTCGGGATAAGGACCCGCCTCAAGCATGCTGTTGTCATAATTGGCCTCTATCATCAGATAGTTGGCCTGACGCATGTAATGGTCGGCACGGTCACTCACACAACCCAGATCGGTGGCCACTGCCATGCGGTGGTCGCCTCTGGTTATGAAGAATCCGGCATTGTCGGTACCGTCATGCATCACCTCGAACGCCAGTATCTCGAAGTTTCCTATCCTGAACGGATGTTCCTTATATATGGCGCGATGGTAATCCTTTATGCGGTTGGATATGCTGTGGCGGCGCAGAAGCCCGTTGAGCGTGCGCGGAGTGCAGTACACCCCGATATGGCGGTACTTGCGCACAAAGGAATAGACGTACCTTACATGATCGGAATGGTCATGGGTAAGGAGTATTCCCTTCACTCGCGTCATAGATATGCCGTTGCGCTTCAGCTCGAGCACCACTGCGTTGAAATCCACACCCGCATCAATCAGCAGTCCCGTATCGGAATCGCCGATGTAGGCACAGTTGCCCGAACTGCCGCTGCCGAACGATATGAAGCTCAGTTTATTTATGTCAGGAAGCACGTCAAGTGGTGCGAAAGCCCCGTCATCGTCGCTGAAAATATCGGTGCGCCGGCGCTCACGTTCCTCAAGAAGTTTTCTGGCGGCTTCCTCTATATGGGGCGACACAGGAATAGGAGCCACCTCAGGGAACAGATTGTCCCCGAGATTATCGAACAGACCGGTCATCCCGTCGTTCCAGCCACCTTTTTTCTTGAATCGCGCCATAGTCTGAATCAGTTGAACAACAGGAATATGGTGGGCACTTTGGCATAGTCATAACTTGCCTTTGCCCATTGCGAAAGCGGACGGGTGACGATGCTCTCCCCTTTGCCCGTAATATCAGACGCCACACAGAGGCGCAGCTGCCCCGGCAATGCGCGCGACAGCTCGGCGATCAGTTTATTGTTTCTGTATGGAGTCTCAATGAATATCTGGGTCTGGCGCTCACGGCGTATACGGTTCTCCATCTCGCGCAATCTGGAAGCGCGCTTCTGCGGCTCTATGGGCAGATACCCGTTGAAGGCGAAGCTCTGGCCGTTGAAACCTGAGCCCATCAGTGCCATCAGTATGCTTGAAGGGCCAACCAGAGGCACCACTTTCAGCCCCCTGCGCTGCGCCACAGCCACGGCATCGGCTCCGGGATCGGCAACCGCCGGACATCCCGCCTCCGAGATCACCCCCATCGGCTCACCCGCCTCCAGGGGGGCCAGCATTCCTTCCACCTCTTCGGGGCGGGTATGCTCGTCAAGCACCGTGAAAGTCATCAGGTTCACATCTATCGAAGGATCGACACGCTTTATGAACCGGCGCGCCGAGCGCACATTCTCCACCAGGAAATGGCGGATGCGCCTCAGCAGCTCGCCGTTGCCCGGCGGCAACACATCGCTCACCCTGGAGCTGTCGCTCAGCGGCACAGGAAACAGATACAGCGCAGCCTCCACAGCCGCGCAGTCCTCCGCCGTTTCTCCGGCAATCTGTGTCTTACCTTCAATCATAACCACAAAATTACACAATTCCCCGCATTTCCCCAAAAAACATTTTCCCCGCCCACAGCACACCGCCAGACATAAAAACCTGTCCGCATCCATGAAGCCATGTGTGCTTCGGTGGAGCGGACAGGTTTTATATGCGAGCCGAGGCAGAGCCGGAAAACGGATTACCTCACGACGGTTTTCTTACCGTTGACTATGTAGAGACCGGGAGCGGGAGTGCCGGTGACACGGCGTCCCTGAAGGTCATAGATACCTTCGGCACGGGGGGTGGCTGCATTGTCATCGGCTTTCACATCGGCGATGCCGGCACCGGTGCCGAGACGGTCGATAAGCGCTTTGGCCCACACGCTGCCGAGAGCCACAGAGCCTTTGGCACCGGTGGCGCCACCTTTCTGGCAGTTATATTTGTCACCCACGGGTGATATCACGAGGTCGTTCTCAAGATAGCGCACCACAGGATTGAAATAATACTTGAAGTCGTCAGACATGGCGGCAGTAAGCATGGTCGCGCTCAGCTTGGCGGAAGAGACCGAGCGACTGTCAAGCTGCAGGCCATATTCACCCATCGGCTGCGCGGCATACCAGTTAAGTTCGGTATTTCTCACATCGGGGAATATGTCGAGGCTGAAAGCGCGGTCGTAATACAGCGGATATTTCTGTCCCCATTCCAAAGTGGAGCCGTGGCGGTAGTGGTCGCCGGCATCAAATGTGGTGCGGAAAATCTCCTCCCATCTGCCAGCCATTTCCTGATAGAAGGCGGCATCGGCGGCATTGCCGCGCTGCTCGGCGATATAAGCCACAAATGCCATGGCGAGCACGCTCTTCAGACGAAGGTTGGCGCTGTTGTTGATGGCTCCGTCCTCTGAACCCTCGTTGGGGAAATTGGCCACATACTGGGGAAGGGTGAAGAGGTCGAGATAGCGGCAGAGCGAGGTGAGATATTCGTAGCTGTAATCGCTTATGGCAGCGGCATCCACGCCACACTTGACCGCGGCACCGGCAAGGATGCAGAGGTCGGTGGGGGAGTCCACACCCATGTCGAGGTGCACGCCTGCCATGATCGGCCATGTGCCCAGATGATGGGGAGCATTGCCATAGGGGCTCGAGAAACCGGGGAACATCTTTATATAGTTGGGCACACCCTCGAAAAGGTCGTAGGCGAGCTGTGGATTGTACATCAGGAAGAGCGGGGCGGCAGCCAGAAGCTGATCGGCCTGGGAGATCTGCCATGTGTTTCCGGCGTCGATATTGTAGAGCAGCACGTCGCCTGTGTCGGAAACGGCCTGCTTGCAGCCGGCGATCACCTGGCGGTAAACCGACTGGCACAGATCGGCATAATTACTGCCGCCGGCTGCCAGAGCGTCATTGTAGATCATGGCGTCGAAGTCGCGGCACGCTTTCAGGCGCGCGTTTACCTCCCCGGCATAAGACACCATCAGCTCATTGAACGACCGGAACGAGCGTTTCCAGGGAGCCGGGAAACGGGCATAGCCGAAGCCTATGGCCATATCGTTCTCATCCCTGCCCACGAGTGTATAGTCCGATGCCGACGACACCGGTCCCATATCATCCGTGAACAGAAGATTCTTTGCGGTCTTGGCCATGCTCTGTCCGCGGTCCGCGTCGGCCATCATGAGGATATATCCCCAGTTGGCACGGTTGCCCTCGGTCATATTCTGTTCGGAGCGTCCCATCTTGCCGAAAGTCATGCCTTCGGTGTCGTCTGTGAGGATTTTCACACTTTCACCGGTAGAGCGGCGCGCCAGATCGGCCGACAAAGCCATATGGAACTTCACGTCATGTTCCTTCCCGTCGAGCGAGGTCACTTTATATGATATGTAATTCACCGCCGCCTGCAGTGTGGAAGCGTCATTTACCAGAAGCGGAGAGGAGAACACGACAGAAAGAGCCACATTTCCGGCGGTAAAATCGCAATATGTCTGTGTGGCAGTAATGGTGCATGCTGTCTGCGCCGCCTGCACGGAGGTGCCTGTGGCGCCCTTGATGGCCTTTATTACTTCGGCAGTCTCCTCGCCCAGAAAACGGTAGAGCTCGCCGTCGACCTCCACATATCCCTCGAGAGCGTTGTTCGAGCCACTGAGATGCTTCGTAGTACCCTCGGCGAGGACTGCATTGTGGGACCATACGGAAAGGAACGGATCAGCGGCCAGCAGGGGGATAGCCGGGGAAAGGCGTTTGCCGGCATGCACCGGCGAGAATGCGTCGCCGAACGAAAGCTCCGGAAGCACTGGAGCTGTGTACCCCTCGACTGTCGCGGTGAGATCAGTCATCTTCTTAGGTTTCAGGATCACACTCAGAGGAGAGAACTTAACCGTATTGTCGCTGTATGTATAGACTTTACCGTTAGGCGCGAAACTATAATTGTACTCACGCCCCGAATGTGCGTTAGCCGGTGCATAAATACCTGTCATAACGCAGTCATCACCCATTTTGACAGCCTCGGAAGGCTCGAGGT
>CADFRV010000047.1 GCA_902836725.1 Muribaculaceae bacterium | reverse complement strand
ATCCTCAGGAAGAATATACCAACAATACTGTCAATGTAACTTCCGCAGTGAACAATCTGCTTGGCGGTCCCGACAATATGGCGACCAGACTTTGGTGGGCACGCCGCTGAAACCCTACTTGACTTATATCTCCTCTCTCCATTTTTTTCACAAAAACGATACATATTGAACATGAAAAATATTTTGAAGTATGGTATGATGGCTTTCGTGGCCGCGGCAGGGCTTGGCGCATGTAGCGACTGGACCGAGCCGGAGTCAGTGAAGGTTGTCTACGACGGCGTGTCTGACACAGATCCCGACACTTACAACAAATATCTTGAAAACCTCCGCGCGTACCGCGACAACGGCCATAAGAAAGTATATGCATGGTTTGCCAACAACGGTAACTTCAATTCGCAGGCCGACCATGTGTCGGCCGTGCCTGACAGCATCGATGTGCTTGTGCTGCACAATGCCGACAAAGTAAGTGCCGAAGCACTCGCCGATCTGAACAAAAAACGTACACAGACCGGCATGCTCATGGCCTGCACCATAGATTTCGACGCCATCAAGGCATCCTGGAATCTGAAAAAGGAACTCGCAGGAGCTGATGGTGTGGTTCCTGAATGGAACAAGTTCCTTGCAGACAGCATGGCCGTGGCTCTTGACCATGCGTCGGCTGCCCAGATGAACCGTGTCATAGCCTCGTTCATAGGGCAGGATATCTCCTACTTGTCGCAGGCCGACAAGGATCAGTATCTCGCCGACCAGACTACCTTTATCAAAGGTATCAAAGACTGGGTGGCAGCGGGATCCGGCAGGGCCTATGATTATCTGGGAGTACCAAGCAACATCACCGACACGGAATTCACAGCCAATGCCGGATTGCTCTTCCTTTACGAGACACTTACCGCCACAAGCGTCCAGGACTACAATTACATAGTGACCCGTAATAGCGCCAAAGGTTTCGACGAGCACCGCTTGGCCGTGATAGCTCCGCTCCCCGGCACCGACGCCGCCAACAATCCCGTAGGGAAATGGGGCGACAGCTACACGAGCTGGGAAGTGGCACGCTGGGCCCGTTCTACCGATCTCGGCTCCGTCGGTCTCACCAACCTGTATCAGGACTACTACAACCCGACTTTCATCTATCCCGTATGTCGTCAGGCCATACAGTTGCTGAACCCGGCTGTAAAATAATGATTGGAATTTCTGAAAAATTACCATCTAAAACTTTGATATAAATGAAACTTAAATCATATCTTCCCATAGCCCTTATCGCCGGCCTGTCGCTCGCTTCGTGCCAGGAGGATACCGAGAATTTCGATAACAAGGTATTTTCTCCCACCGTCAATCCGGTTTCCAATATATTGGTGAAAGAGGGCACTACAGCCGAGACCGGTTATGTGCAGGCCCACATGTCGAAAAACGAAAGTTTCGATGTGAATGTCACTTTCGGTGTCATCGCCGACAAAGTGGCCGATTACAACTCCATCTATAACCAGGAGGCGGAACTTCTTCCGCAGGGGTTCTATGAAATTCCAGAGCCTACCGCCACAATCACGGCCGGTATGGTGCAGACACCACGAGTGCCTGTCAATTTCATAAATCTCGAGACACTCGATGTAAGTAAGCTCTATGTGCTTCCTGTGGGCATTGTAAGCGCTCCTTTCGATCACATGAGCAATTATTTGACATATTTCGTGGTACGCGAGGCTTCCATAATCAATGTGGTTGCCAACATGACCAAGACCGCCGCCACATTCAATGCCACCGAGCCTGAGGCTCCGCAGTTGTCGGGCATGGAGAAAATCACAGTGGAGGCTCTTCTTTATCCCACGGCATTCCCCAACATGCTTGCCACTATCATGGGCCAGGAAGGTTACTTCCTCGTGCGTGTGGGCGACGCCGGTCTGGATCCCAACCAGATACAGATCGCAACCTCCAACGGCAACATCACAGATCCCTCATGGAAACTGGATGTGAATGTGTGGACATTCCTTACTTTCACATACGACACAACCACCGGTGCGGCCGAGGTTTACTTCAACGGTGTGAAAAAGGGCGCGACACAATACGGCAATTTCCGCCAGCCGGTCAACTGGAATACCGGCGCGGGTAATTTCGAAGGTGGCGACAGCGGCAAACCGTTCTTCTATGTAGGCTTCGCCTGGGACAACAACCGCTGGTTCGAGGGCAATATGAGCGAGCTCCGTGTATGGAACCGCGTGCTCTCCCAGGAGGATATCAATGCTCCTCTCCACTTCTATACTGTGGATCCCCAGTCGGATGGTCTGGTAGCTTACTGGAAACTTGACGAAGGCGCAGGCAACATCTTCCATGATTCCACAAACGGATATGACCTGGTGTGCATGCCAAATGCCGATCCCGACAACATACGCCCGTCGTGGGTTGAAGTCGCTCTTCCCGAGAAATCGAAGTGATTTTTGAAACCGAACAGTAATCAAGTTTTTGAATAGAATACAATGAAATATATGAAATTCCTGTTGCCTTCGTTCATAGGTATGGCAACGATGTTATGCCTGTCTTCGTGCGATAATGACGATCTGCACATCGGAGGCATCGACAGCGACGGATTGCTCGGCAGTGACGGTAATGTGGTGTATGTCACAGACGCACTCGGCTCTTCCGAAACGCCCACATTCTCCATCAACGGTTCCGGTTCGTTCAATATCTTCGCACAGACCACCAAAGGGATCAACGGCAATTGCTCGGTGACATTTAACTACGACGAAGATGTGCTGACAGCCTACAACGAGGCGAACAAGACCGACTATCCTGCCCTTCCTGCCGGAATGCTTGCCCTCAGCAACAACGGTGTGGTATCTTTCGCGGCCGGCGCTCTCAAATCCGATGCCCTCACAGTCACTGTAAGTGGCAACGGTGAGCTCGATCCCGAGAAAGTGTATGCACTTCCGCTGAGCTATACAGTAGCCAACGGTGCTGCTGTCGGTGGTGCTTCCTCCATGGTTGTGCTTGTGCGTGACTTCTCCACTTTCCCCGGCTCCGACAAGACCTACAACGGCGATCCCGGCATGAAACTCATCGGTGTGTTCGAGGTAAACGACGAGAATCCGCTCAATGCCATAGGGTTTACCCTGAAAAACTCCGGGAAACAGCTCTTTGACATGGTGGTGCTCTTCTCTGCCAACATCAATGTAAATCCCGCTACAGGGGCAGCATACATCAAATGCAACGACAATGTACAGGCGCTTCTGGACAATGCCGACAAATATATCCGCCCCTTGCAGGAGCGTGGCATAAAGGTTATTCTCGGTATTCTCGGCAACTGGGACCGCGCAGGCGTCTCCACACTTGACAAGAATTCCTGTCAGGCTTTCGCACAGGAGGTGAAAATCATGTGCGACAATTACAAGCTCGACGGAGTGTTCCTTGACGACGAGTACACCGACTATGCTGCCGCAGCTTCCGGAAAATATCCCGGTTTCGTGCCGCAGTCGTCGGAGGCCTGCTCCCGCATGGCATACGAGATCAAGAAAGTGCAGCCCGGGCGTCTGGTGCTCTCATACCGTTATGAAGCTCTGTTCGACGGTGTGGAGATCGACGGCAAACAGCCGGGAGAATTCTTCGACTATGTGCTCAACGACTATTGGGTGACTTCCGATCCTACAAGCACCTATCCCGGTCTCCGTCAGAACCAGGCCGGAACCGGATCATGGAACTGCTCGGACTGGAGCCAGTGTATACCCGCGAACTCTAACTGGGCCGCACGTTTCAGCCTTACCGGCATGCGTGAGGAAGGTTATGGAGCGCTGATGATCTTCAACTTCAAATGTTCTCCCGATTACTGGCTCACAAGTTATATAGTAAGGGATCTCGGCAAGGTAGCCGTCGATCTTTACAATGACGAGCTTCAGTATGACGGTGTGTACCGCACAAAAGACTGGAACTGACAACAGCTTCTTAATCTAAAATAAATATTGAAAAATGGCATTCCGTCTCAATCTGCCGGCGGAATGCCATTTTTGTATTCTGACGTTTTTTAAGTATCTTTGCACCGAGATATAGCCTCATTCATTCCTGAGGTCATAGTCCATTAATTCAAAGTATATTGATTATTTCCATGAAAAAAATTTTCAGACAGGTGCAATTTGCCGCGTTGGCATTGGCAGCTGCGTGCGGTTCAGCAAATGCCGGGCCGGTATCGATTCTTTCATCCGCAGAGCCGGATGCGTTTCCAATAGTGGCTCTTGACGGTACCACAGCCACTTTCGTCGTAGACGCGGGAGATGCCGAAGTGGTATCCACAGCCGCACAGGCCGTTAGAGACGATATAAAGCTTATCACCGGTAAATCCCTCCCTGTTGCCAATACATTGGCCGGCACTTCACTTCCCATCATTGCCGGAACCCTCGGACAGTCGGAGCTGATCGACGCTCTGGCAGCTGCCGGAAAGATCGCTTCCGGTGAGGTTGCCGGCAAGTGGGAGGCATACGGCCTCGAGGTGGTCGACAATCCTGTGGATGGTGTGGAGCGCGCGCTTGTGGCTTACGGCGCCAATCCCCGTGGCACGGCGTATGCCCTTTTCGAGATCTCGAGACTTATGGGTGTGTCCCCTTATGTATGGTGGGCAGATGTGCAGCCCGAGGAGCGCGATGCCCTGTATGCCACCCACGGCACTACCACGGTAGGGGAGCCGTCCGTCAAATTCCGCGGCATTTTCATCAATGACGAGGACTGGGGTCTTACCCCCTGGGCTGCAAAAAACATTGACGCCAAATATAAGAATATCGGTCCGAACACATATGCGAAAGTGATGGAGCTTCTGCTGCGTCTCCGCGCCAATGTGCTCTGGCCGGCAATGCATTCCTGCTCGCAGGCTTTCTGGGATAACAAGGACAATCTCCCGATCGCAAAAAAATATGACATAGCTCTCGGCTCGAGCCACTGCGAACAGATGCTCCGAGATAATGAATGGGAGTGGCGCCGCTACGACAACAACTCCGGAACAAACGAGAACTGGAACTATGTGACAAACAAAGCGAAGATACAGCGCTACTGGGAAGAGCGCGTGGAGGAGAGCAAAGGTTTCTCAGCCATGTACACGCTCGGCATGCGCGGTGTGCACGACTGGGGCATCAGCGGATATCCCACCACACAGGATAAGGTGCGCGGTCTTACAGAGATCATAGATTTCCAGCGCTCCCTTCTGGAAAAGCATATCGGCGATCCCACCACCGTACCACAGATTTTCATCCCTTATAAGGAGGTGCTCGACGCATACAATGCCGGCCTGAAAGTGCCGGAAGATGTGATCCTCACTTGGGTGGACGACAACCACGGGTATATCCGCCAGCTTCCCACCGAGACCGAACAGCTGCGCAGCGGAGGACACGGTGTGTACTACCACCTTTCATACTGGGGTACTCCTGCCGATTACCTGTGGATTTGCTCCACTTCCCCCTCTCTTTGCAGCTATGAGCTTGTGAAAGGCTATGAGAACGGCATCCGTGATCTTTGGGTGATAAATGTGGGCGATATCAAGCCCGCCGAGGCTGAACTCGAGTTCTGCATGGATCTCGCATGGGACGTAGACGCATGGCAGCCCGAGAAAGCTCATGAATACAGCCGCTACTGGGCCGCAAAGACTTTCGGCGAGGATGTAGCCGACGAACTTGGCGCCATCAAGCTCGAGTACTACCGTCTCGGGGCAGGCGGCAAACCTGAGCATGTATATGGCGTGACTTACAACGACAAGGAGATGAACGACCGCATTGACAGCTACGCATCGCTTGTGAGCCGTGTGGAGGCAGTCAAGGCACAGATCCCGGCGCGTCTGCAGGATGCTTTCTTCCAGCTTTTCGAGTATCCGGTAAAGGGCGCCTACTACATGAATGTGAAGATATTCCGTGCCAAGCAGAGCCTGGCTCTCGCCGCAGCCGGCCAGCGTGAGGCCGCCCTTAGCGCCGCCGCAGAGGCACGCAAGGCATATCGCATGATCGACGAGATAACAGTCAAATACAATACAGGTATCTCCGGTGGCAAATGGAACGGCATGATGGATTCCAAACCCCGCCAGCAGGCTACGTTCTATATGCCCGAGACCGCAACCATGTCGAGCATCTCGCAGTATGAGCTGCCGGTTCCTGAAGAGCGTTTCCTCACTGTGGGCGCCGCAGACTATACCGGTTCGCGTGGCAACATAAAGGAACTCAAGGGTCTTGGAATCGGAGAAAGCAGCGTGGCTGTATGGCCGATGGATTACAAGAACTATGCGGCACGTGATGTGGAGACTGCACCCTACGTTGAGTACAATGTGCCTGTGACCGCCGGAGTCAATACTATCGAAGTGCGTTTCCTCCCTACATTCCCCATCCATAGCGGAGGCGAGATGAATGTCGGTGTGTCAATAGACGGTGCGAAACCTGTGATTGCCTCACTCAAGACTGTGGCTACAGAAGGTAAATGGAACTCTACGGTAATGCGCGGTTACAACGATGCTACTGTAACGCATGTTGCCGAGACCGACGGCACAGTGAGCGTGCGTGTATATCTGATGAACCCGGGCATTGCCGTTAGTGAGGTATACAACCGTCTCCCGATGGATACGACAGACGACCTTACATCCAAGCTGATGGTCAATCCTGATTTTGAATATGACTCCGAGGGAAATCTCAATGCTTATGGCGAGACAAAGCGCGGTGTTCCTTTCGGATGGACCATAGAGGGTAAGCTCAACGGCAACTCCTATGGCATAAATAACGATGCCACGAATCTCCACGGTCACAATGTGTGCTGGATGAACTCAACACCGATGCCCGCCAAGTTTGAATTGTCGCAGACGATCAAATCAGACAAGCTCGAGCCCGGTTATTATATGGTGCGCTGCCAGTTGTGGACCGAGAGGGAGAAACTTACTTCATGCCGCCTGTTTGCCAACAACAACGTGCAGTATTACGGATCGAAGAGCGAATATACCAATCTTCTTACTCCCGGTGAGGAGAACACATACGCAGGATATTCAGGGGGCCGTCCCGACGTGATGACCCTCCAGGAGATGATGGTATGTGTGTATGTAGGTGAAGGGGAGGATCTAAAAGTGGGAATCCGCACCGGCAACAAGCACAACAACGGCAAGACTGCCACAGACAATGCCGGATGGTTCAAGGTAGACAACTTCCGCATTGACCGTCTCGGTTCCAAGCCTTCTGTTTCAGAAGAGGATCTCACTCTCACGGAGGCTCTTATAACCAACTATGATTTTGAGCTGTACAGTGTCAACGGCGTAGTTAAGGAGAATACCTCAGGTGAGACCCGCCGTTACACACCTTACGGATGGTCGCTTCAGGGTAAATTTCCCGGCACTTCCTACGGTATAAACAGCGATTTCGCCAACCAGCATGGTAAGAACGGCTGCTGGTATCTCCCAAAAGAGGGTGTGATGCCTGATGATTTCGAGCTTTACCAGACTATCCCTGCCGAGAAACTCGAGCCTGGCAAATATGCCGTATATTGCAAACTGTGGGTGCAGGACGGGTATCTCGGCACTACACGCCTGTTCGCCAATGACAACGTGCAGTATTACGGGATGGATATTGATTATGACAAGAATCTCACTCCCGGTGAGAATGCGACCTTTGCGGGATATGTGGGAGGCCAGGACAATGTTTTCGTGCTGCAGGACATGTTTGTGACCGTTGATATCGCCGAAAGTGAGGATCTGCGTCTGGGTATACGCTCCGGCAACATGCTTCCTGACGGAAGCCGCGGAGCCGAACGCAGCGGATGGTTCAAGACCGACTTTTTCCGCATCCACAAACTCGACGGTACAGGGGTGGAGAATGTCAGTATCGACAGGCTGAATCCCGATGCTCCAGTGTACAATCTCGCAGGCCAGCGTGTCGCCGACAATGCGGCCGGCATCTCCGCTCTCCCTGCCGGCATATACATCTCCGACGGTTACAAATTCCATAAGAAGTAACTTCTGATATACTGAATCGGATAAAAACGTATATTCCGGTCCATAACTGTGCAGTGCATATGTTGGGCCGGAATATTGTTTCTTTTATAAACTTTGATTATCTTTGTCAAGAATATGGGGTATCCCTATTGTTATACCTTAAGCGAACAAGAATAAACAAACCGATTCCGATATAAAGCATACACTAACTATGTTGCCAGTATTAAAATTCAAGCCGATTTTCAAATCGGTATTATGGGGTGGCACCCGTATCGCCGAGTTTAAGGGTATAGAATCACAAGGTGACCATGTGGGTGAGTCGTGGGAGCTTAGCCCTATGCCCGGTCATGAATCTGTAGTAGCCGACGGCCCTTTCAAGGACAAGACACTTACGGAAATGCTGCGTGAGCACGGACGCGAGATAATGGGTGAAAAACTCTATGAACGTTATGGAGACCACTTCCCGCTGCTGATCAAATTTATCGATTCCACCCAGGATCTTTCCATACAGGTGCATCCCGACGACGAGCTTGCCGCAAAGCGTCACAACTCTCTCGGCAAGACCGAGATGTGGTACTCGGTGCTTCCTACCCCCACTGCATATCTTTACGCAGGCTTTAACCGCGGGATGACCCCCGAGACATTCCGCTCGATGGTCGCCGACAGCACTATCGTAGACGCTCTTACCAAATATTACACCAAGCCTGGCGATGTGTTCTTCCTTCCCGCAGGCCGTGTGCATGCCATCGGCGAAGGCAACTTTGTTCTCGAAATCCAGGAGGCGTCGGATATAACCTACCGTATCTATGACTACAACCGCCGCGACGCCCAGGGAAATCTGCGTCAGCTCCATGTTGATGAATCTGTAGACGCCATCAATTACAACGACAAGACCCAGGAAGTGAAAAACGTTACTGCAAAACCTGGCGAACAGGCTCTGGTGGAGGATTGCCCCTATTTCACGACCACACTGGTGAATGTGGAGGGCGAATTTTTCCTTCCGCTTGCCAAACGCCAGTCATTCACACTCCTGATTGCGACCAAAGGCAATCTTGCCGTTGTCGACAGTGAAGGACGCGAGACCTCGCTCCCGCCGGGACAGACACTGCTTGTCCCGGCCACAATGCCTGCCGTGACACTCCGCGGTACCGGTGAAGTGGTTACCGTATATATTAAGTAATGGAATAAACAATCAACAATACCATGTATCATTTTGACAACCGCATTGTAATCACTCTCGACGCCGGAGGTACAAATCTCGTTTTCGGCGCCATGAGAGGATGTGAATTTATCGTCGATCCCGTAACAATTCCGTCGCGGGCCGACAATCTCGACCTCTGTCTTCAGTCTATGGTCAACGGTTTCAAGACCATTATCGACCTGCTTGATGAAAAACCTGTGGCCATCTCGTTCGCGTTTCCCGGCCCGGCGGATTATCCCAACGGTATAGTAGGAGGTTATCTGCCTAATTTCCCGAGCTTCCGCGACGGAGTGGCTCTCGGTCCGTTCCTCCAGGAGAAATTCGGGCTTCCCGTCTTCATCAATAACGACGGTGACCTGTTTGCCTTCGGCGAGGCCATGGCCGGCGCTCTTCCCGAAATAAACAAGCGTGTGGCTGAGCTCGGATCGAAAAAACAGTACAAGAATCTGCTCGGCTATACTTTCGGCACCGGTTTTGGTATCGGCTCTGTTATAGACGGACGTCTGAATCTTGGCAACAACGCCTGCATAGAGACATTCTGTCTCCCCTCGCGCACAGACCACGATGTGATGACCGAAGACTTCGTTGCTATCCGCGCCGTAGTACGCGAATACAACCGCCTTGCGGGCACGAACGACACGACCCTTACCCCGAAAGATATCTGTGATATAGCTGATGGCAAACGCGAAGGCAACCGTGAGGCGGCTCTCGAGAGCTTCCGCCTCTTCGGCGAGGCTGCCGGCGACGCCATGGCAACTGCAGTAACTCTCACCGACTCGCTGATCGTGATCGGTGGCGGCCTCACCGGGGCGGCACGCTACATAATGCCGTCGCTCATGAAGGTGCTCCGTTCCACAATCCACACTATCAACGGCGAGCAGCTGCAGCGTGTGCAGATGAATGTGTTCGATCTTGACAGCGAGCATGAGTTCGAGGAATTCGCTCACGGCAACGCCCGCGAGATCCAGGTGTACGGCACAGACAAGACTGTGACATACGACCCGATGAAACGCACCGGCGTGATGATCTCGAAACTGGGTGCTTCCAAAGCTATCTCTATCGGCGCTTATACCTACGCGCTGTCCCAGCTTGATCTTGCTGGCGACGAATAAAAGATCCATCTGGAAATCATATCCCTGCCGGACGTGTCGACGAAATGCATCCGGCAGGGATTTTTTTACCGGAAAATCGTAACTTTGCAGTGAAATTCGTCAGACAAGAGACACTTGGAAATGGATAATAAGAATATTACTATACTGGGAATTGAATCGAGCTGCGACGATACGTCGGCTGCGGTAATCCGCGACGGTCTGCTGCTGAGTAACGTCATAGCGAGCCAGAGTGTGCACGAGGAGTTCGGCGGGGTGGTACCGGAACTTGCCTCCCGCGCCCATCAGCAGAATATAGTGCCGGTGGTGGATGCCGCTCTCAAGCGTGCGGGTATCGACAAGAAGGATCTTTCGGCGATTGCCTTTACACGCGGCCCGGGGCTGCTGGGTTCGCTGCTTGTGGGCACATCGTTTGCAAAAGGTCTTTCGTTGGGGTTGCGTGTTCCGATTGTGGATGTAAACCATCTTCACGGGCATGTGTTGAGCCATTTTGTACGCCGCAATCCCGATGACCGTGTGCCGCGCTTCCCGTTTCTGTGCCTTCTGATATCGGGGGGCAATTCACAGATAATCCTGGTAAGGAACTATAACGATATGCAGATACTGGGGCAGACGATCGACGATGCCGCCGGCGAGGCTTTCGACAAGTGCGCCAAAGTGATGGGCCTCCCTTATCCCGGCGGTCCGCATATCGACCGTCTCGCAGCCGAGGGAGACGCATCCCGTTTCAAATTTGCAAAACCGCATATCCCGGATCTCGACTACAGTTTCAGCGGACTGAAAACCTCGTTCCTCTATACGATCCGCGACGGCGTGAAGGCCGATCCGGAGTTCGTCAGTAAGAATATGGCCGATCTCGCCGCATCGCTGCAGCGTACCATCATAGAGATACTGCTTGACAAGCTGCGCAAGGCTGTGAAGCAGACCGGGGCACGCACTGTGGCCATAGGAGGTGGCGTATCCGCCAACTCCGGCGTGCGTGCCGCAGTGGAAAAATTTTGTGCTGAAGAGGGGCTTGAGGCGTTCATCCCGGAACGTGTTTTTACCACCGACAATGCCGCTATGGTGGCAATCGCCGGATATTTCAAATATATCGACAAGGATTTCTGCCCTTATAACCTGCCGCCTTTCGCCCGCGTGACTGTGTGACACAACTGTAGTATAATGGATATTTCAATCATAGTCATTGGCGACGAGCTGCTTATCGGGCAGGTTGTCGATACCAATTCGGGAGATATAGCACGTATGGTTTCCCCTTACGGATGGAGCGTGCGTGAGGTAGTCACGGTGCATGACGATGCTGCGGCTATAAAGGGCGCTATTGAGCGTGCCCTGTTACAAAGCGATGTCGTGCTTACGACAGGCGGTCTCGGGCCTACCAAAGACGATATTACCAAAGCTACGCTATGCGATGTTTTTGGCGGAGGCATGCATCTTGACGAAAGTGTGGCCGCCAATGTTAACAGTATTTTCCGCAAACGCGGGCTGCAGATGAACGACCTTACACGTTCGCAGGCCATGGTGCCTGATGCGTGCCGGGTTATACCTAACGATCTCGGCACGGCTCCTGTAATGTGGTTCGAACGCGACGGGAAAGTACTGGTTTCCATGCCGGGTGTACCTTTCGAGACACGCCATGCTTTCAGCGCCCATGTGCTTCCGGCGCTTCTGGAGCATTTTTCTGACCGGTCTGTCATCGAACACCGCACCTTTGTGATAGTGGACATATCGGAGAGCGCCCTTGCCGAGATGCTTGCCGGGTGGGAGGATGCGCTTCCTGCCGGTTTCCATCTCGCTTATCTGCCGCAGGCGGGATATATCCGTCTCCGCATAGATGCTGTGGGTATAGATCGCGATGCCCTCATCGCGAAACTTGATGAACTTTCCGGCTCACTCAGGGAGATTGTTGGTTACAGAATTGTCGCCGAGGAGGATCTGGCGCCCGAGGAGATTCTGATGCGCCTGTTGCAGATGCGCGGGCTTACAATGGGGACGGCGGAGAGCTGCACCGGAGGCAATATCGCCCATCGCATGACGATGCTTCCGGGAGTAAGCGAGGTGTTCAAAGGGGGAGTGGTGTCATACTCCAATGAAGTGAAAATGCATCTGCTCGGTGTGAAGGAACAGACGCTCGCCACATATGGAGCTGTTTCTGAACAGACCGCCCGCGAGATGGCCGAGGGAGCCTGCAAGGCTCTTGGGGTGGATGTGGCTGTCGCCACTTCCGGCATTGCAGGCCCGGGGGGAGGCTCCCCCGGGAAACCTGTGGGCACTGTGTGCATGGCTATAGCTATGCCTGGTGGCATATATTCAACGACATTGCATTTGCCGGGTGACCGTGGGCGTGTGATTGACCGTGCTTCCACTACAGCGTTGCTGCGTGTGGTCCTGGCTTTGAGGTAATCGCTTGCCGGATATATAAAAATCAGGCGCTGTGCCCGAAAAGCCGGTACAACCGTCCGCGAAAGCGTATTGAAACCTGCCTGTATACGTTCTAATTTTGC
>CADFRV010000046.1 GCA_902836725.1 Muribaculaceae bacterium | reverse complement strand
GGGAGCCGTAGGATGCGAGCCTGCGGCATGGCGATCCCGTGATCCATACGAGGAAATCCACGTCGTGGCAGCATTTGCTCAGTATCATGGGGTTGCTGGTGTCATCGCGGTTCCAGATGCCCCTGACATAACTGTGGGTGGCTCTGTCTGTCCCCACTTGCGATCTGTGGCTGACGCTGACTATCTCTCCCAGTCTACCGGAACCTACGATCTCTTTTATTTTCGCGAAATAGGGGTGGTATCTGAGCACATGCCCCACGGATACTATTAGGCCGCGCCTGGCGCTCTCTTCCGCAATGGCCTCGCATTCCTGGATGGAGCATGCCACAGGTTTCTCGAGCAATACGTGGCAGCCGCGCCGCAGCGCCTGCATGCATTGTGTGAAGTGCAGCCCGTCGGGGGTGCAGATCATCACGGCGTCGGCTTTCATGCCGCTGTTGAAAAATGTGTCGCAGTCGCTGAAACATCTCTCCGGCGGCAGTGAGGCGGCCTCGGCGAATCTGTGGCGGCGCAACGCATCAGGATCCACCACCCCTGCCAGGCGTGCCTGGTGGGGGTGGTGGAGTATGTAGTGGAGGTATTTACGTGCCCGGTTTCCCGCGCCGATGGCTACGATTTCCACCGGGCGTATGCCGGGGGCTGTACCGGTATTTTCCGTCATTTTGCGGAAATGTGGTGTTAGGTAACGTTTAAAGTCGTTTTATGCGGATATTGCGGAATTTCACTCCGGCTCCGTGGCCGAGAAATCCCACATGTCCTTTCTTGTTGAAAAGGCCGGGATGGTTGAGGTGGTCTACGGTGTAGGGGTTGGTGTTTGATCCGTCGGGTGCGATATTGTGCCCCTGGCATGCCTTGCGGATGTTTCCGTCAAGGATCACCTCGCCGTTTACCGTCACTGTGATGCGGTCTCCCACGGCGCGTATCTCCTCTGTGCTCCACTCCCCGAGGGGTTTGTGCTTGATGCGTTTTGCGGGGATTATGCCGTATACGGAGCCGTGTACCTGGTATTCGCGCAATCCTTTGTATATGGGGGCGTCGTGGTCGAGCACCTGGATCTCCATACCTTCGTATGCGGCGTCAACCCCCATCGGGGTGCGTATGCCGATGCCGTTGTTCACACCCTCCTTTTCGAAGCAGAACTCAAAACGGAAAACGAAGTCGTCATATTCCTCTTTGGTGTAGAGGTTGCCTCCGTTGCCGTAGCCGGCGGTGACGTAGATGTTGCCGTCCACAGGGATGTAGTCGGTGAGGTTTCCGGTGAAGTTGTCCATGGAGCGTCCGTCGAAGAGCACTTTGAATCCCTGTGCCTTCTCCTCGGGGGTAAGCTGATATTCAGGGGTTGCCGTGGCGGCGCTCAGTTTGGAGAGCATGCCGTTTATGTCGTCCACGGCATAGCCGTCGTCGGCAGATCCGCCGGCTTTGAAAATGTCGCGTGCCCTTTCGAGAGCCTCCCTGACTGGTGCGCCGCTGTATGTGCCGGTATTCTTTGTCATTATAGCGCGCACAGCTTCGGCGGCCGGCTTGGCGATGGCGGCATCGCTCTGGCAGCTGTCTGCGAGCACGAGCGCCTGATAGGTGCCCGACGAGGCGAGGCCGCGGAGCATAAGCGCTTTTGTGGCGGCATCGCCGGCAGCTTCAAGTCCTTTGCGGTAAAGGTAGTATTTCTGTGCGGCGGTGTATTTGCCGGAACCGGCAAGTTCGGCGTAGCGGGGGAGGAGGTCGGGACGGTCGTCGGTGACGGCGATTCCGTACAGTATCTCGGTCATGCCGCTGTCATTGACTTTGGCAAGCGCCTGCAGGGCGGCTTCCTTGGTCTGGCCCGTGTTTTCCTTATAGGCATTGTGAAGCACGTCTATAGCTTCCGGTGTGCCGCAGAAAGCCAGAACGGGATAATACATCTGCGGAGCTTTGGAGCTGCCGGCATATTTCGCCGCTTTGGAAAAGGCCTGTCCTGCGGGAAGACGTGATGCGGAGGAGAGGAGCGCTTTTCCAAGGGCAGGATTGGCCTGCGCGCCTTTCTCCTCTATCAGGGCGCAGATTTTGTCGAAGTCGTTGGGACCTGCCACGCCTGAGAGAGTGTTGAAGGCTGCCTCGCGTACCGGGGCGTCATCTGATCCCAGGAGCGAGAATACCTTCGGGGCCGCATCGCCGATGCGGCGTGTGGCGGCGATGTTCATCGCCGCCACTTTCATTGGCGCATATCCCTGGAGTGCCTTGAGGATGCCGGGGGTCACGTCGCCGTTGAATGTGAGCAGCGCCGAGGTGGCTTCGGCAGACCTGTCGCCACCCAGGCGTTCGCAGAGCGCCTCAAGGGCTTTGGAGCCGCCGATCTTGCTTGCGGCCTTGAAGGCGGCTTCGGCAGTTGTGGCGTCGGGTGAGTCGAATTGCGCTATCACGGGATCTATCTGGCTTTGCACATGGTTGGTGCCGAGCCAGTTGAGGATGTCGGTCTTTACCTCATAGTTCTCCTTGTCAGACAGTGTTTTTGCGACAGCCGCATAAACCTCATCATCGACCCACGGCTCGGCGCGCCGGAGAGCGTTCACGCGGTAGTCGCGGTCGGGGCTTTTAAGCGCCTTGAGCAGCAGGGGAAGTGCTTTTTTGCCTTCGGTATCGAAGATTATCTCCAATGCCGCGCCACGCACACTGGTCCTGTCTGTGGCTTTCATAAGTTTTTTTGCCTCGGAAGCGGCGGTCTTCGCATCGCCGTTTGCAGCCAGACGTCCTATCAGCGCCACATAAGCCTCTGTGGCTCCGTCGGCTTCCCATCCGTATTGCTGCGCTTTGGCGGCTTTGGAGAGGATGGGGAGGGATTTCTGCGAACCTATGGCTCCGAGAGCCTTGTAGTAGGGTCGTTGGTCGGCGGGTGCGGCCTCGGCGCTCCAGTTGATTATCACCGGCTCGGCGGCTGCAAGTCCTTTTTTACCGGCGGCATAGGCGAGCACATCGCGTGGCGCGGCTCCGGTCTCGATGAGTTTCATAAGCACATCCTCTGTACCGTCGACTGCTATGAGGCCGTTGACAGCCCATTCCTGAAGATACGGGTCCGCCACATATTTTGCGAAAAACTCGCCGTCCTCAGGTTTGCCGCATCGCTGCAGCAATGTCATGAGGAACGCGCGGTTGGGGTTGTCGGTACTGTTGTCTATGGCGTCTTTCAGTGCCTGGCGCAGTGCGTCTCGTCCGGCCTCCTGCCCTTCGGCATGCAGATAGCCCGTAAGTCCATGGAGGGCATATTCCACTGCGGCATTCTCCCCTTTTTCCGATGGAGAGAGCATGCCGGCAAGCTGTGCGAGGCCCTCCTGCCCGGTGGAGGCGAGTTCGGCCATTATCTTGTTGAAATCCTGCTGTGTGGCAGCCGGGAGCTGTGCGAGCGCGTCGGCCACTATGGTGGATGTGGCACGGTTGCGTGCGTCCTGTGCCATTATTGCGCCGTGTGCCACAAGGGCAAGCATCAGCGATATTATGATTTTTTTCATGTCAGTCGGCGATTAATATCTTAAAGTTTCCATGAACCGCGCATAGGCTGGTCGATAAGTCTGTTGGCGGCCTCGTCGCCGATGAATCGCTGTGCTACGGGGTCGAACTCGAGCGTGCGGTTGAGACGCAGTGCGGCCAGCGCCATGTTCACCATGGTGCAGCTTCGGTGGCCGTTCATCTCGTTCAGCGCGAACAGTTCCCGGTTTTTCACGCATTTGATGAAATCGGTGTTCTGCGGTTCTGGATCGGGAAGTTCGGCAATGATCGCCATGATGTCGGGCGCCGGCTTGCCGTCGAGCTCGCATTCGAAACCTTTGAATACCTTCCCTTTCGGTCCCTCGATGTAGGGGATCTTGCTGCCGCTTTCGTATCCTTCCCCTTCGAGCACTATCTGGCATCCGTCGGCATAGGTATAGGTGATCTTGCGCCATGTGCCCACGGCGTCGGAATGTTGCTGCGGGGCGTCGACCTCCACCTTGACAGGGGAGGTGTCGTCTTTCCCGAGGATGTATTGCACGGGATCCATGTAGTGCTGTCCCATGTCGCCGAGGCCGCCTCCGTCGTAGTCCCAGTATCCGCGGAACGTCTGGTGCACGCGGTGACTGTTGTATGGCTTGTAAGGAGCCGGGCCGAGCCAGAAATCATAATCGAGTTCGGCAGGCACCTTTTCGGGTGTCAGGTTGTCTTTCCCTACCCAGAAGAATTTCCAGGCGAATCCGGTGGCTCCGCTGATGGTCACTTTCAGCGGCCATCCGAGCAGTCCGCTCGCCACGAGTTTCTTGAGCGGCTCCACTGTGGTGCCCAGGCCGTAGAAGTTGTCTGTGAAACGGAACCATGTGTTGAGACGGAATATGCGGTTGTTGCGTCTTACGGCTTCCATGACGCGCTTCCCTTCGCCGATGGTGCGTGTCATCGGCTTCTCGCACCATATGTCCTTGCCGGCGTTGGCTGCAGCGACGGCCATCGTGCCGTGCCAGTGGGGCGGGGTGGCGATATGCACTATGTCGACATTAGGGTCGTGGATTAGGTCGCGGAAATCGTGGTATCCCTTCAGCTCGAGGCCGAGTTTCTCGCGTCCCATGTCGAGGGCTTTCTGCAGGTGGCCGGAGTCCACGTCGCACACCGACACAAGCCGGCAGGCGTCGCTGCTGGTGAAGTGGTAGCTGCTGCGTCCGATACCTCCTACCCCGATGATACCTTTGGTGAGCTGGTCGCTCGGGGCGATGCGGCCGGGTCCTCCGAGCACTTTGCTCGGCACTATGGTGAACAGCGAGAGCAATCCCGCCTGTTTGAGAAACGTTCTTCTGCTTGTCTTCTCCATGGTCATGTCGAGATTTACAGTTTTGTGATATTCAGGTTCTTCCACAGCACCTTTATGCCTCCTCTGTCATGTATCTGGAGTGCGATGCGTCCCTGTGCGCGGCCTATTTTCTCGTCGGTGAAGTCGGTCATGGGCACGCCGTTGAGCCATGTCTGCACATGATCCCCCTCCACGCGGATGCGCATGGTGTTCCATTCACCTTCCCTGAGCACCTCTTCTTTCTCGTCGGGTATCTGCACGAGCCATTCACGGCCATAGCTTTCATAGATGCCGCCGCTGTCCTGCCCCTTGGGGGCTACCTCGCATTGCCATCCGTGCACTTTCACCGGCGGCTCCACAAAGGAGCGGAAGAAGATGCCGGAGTTGCCGTTGGCGAGCTGCTTGAAATCTACGGTAAGATCGAAGTCCTTGTAATATGCGTCGGTGGCCAGATAGCCGTACTGTTTGTCGGGACCGCTCTCGCACACGAGGTTGCCCTCGTTGTCCACATACCACAGCTCGGTGCCGTAGGGGGTCCATCCGGTGAGATCCTTGCCGTTGAACAGCGGGGTCTGTGCTGATTCCTTCTTGGGGAGGCGCTTGATCTTTATGTTGCGGAACGATGCGGGATAGCCGTGGTCCTGGAGGCATATGACGCCGGTCTCGGCGAGGCCATACTCAGGAGCCGATTCCCATTTGCCACTGTTCTTGCGGGCGAACCAGTCGTCGGTCCATGCTTCGAACTCCAGTATTTTCTTTCCGTTGAGCCAGTGCTCCACATGGCCGTTGTCGAATACGATGCGTGAATTGTTCCACTCCCCCTGGGGATTTACCTGCATGGCGCTTTCGTCGGGCAGGTGCATGGCGTAGTCTACCCCCAGGCGCTGCCATGGCTCAAGTTTCGTGGGGGCGTTGGTGGCTTCCCATCCATCGTTGTCGATAAGCTGATATTCGGGGCCGGTGACATAGGGGACAGGGAAATATGGATCTTCCACCACATGGTAGAGCATGCCGGAGTTGCCGCCGTATGAGAGTTTCCAGTCCCAGTCAAGGATAAAGTTGTCGAATTCCTGATCGGTGACAATATATCCGGATAGGTCGCTGCCGTCTCCGTTGGCCTGTATGCAGCCGTCCACCACATGCCATGGCTGTGTGAGTGAGTCACCGTTGTAGTCTTTCCATCCGTCGAGGGTCTTGCCGTCGAAAAGCAGTTCCCACCCTTCGGCTTTTTCTGCTTCTGTCAGGGTGTTGGGTTGCTGCGATGAGCATGCTGTGGCAGCCAGTCCTGCCGCCATGCACATAAAAAATACTTTTTTCATTGAAGTTATGTAGGATCAGTTTAAGGTATCGCAAAAGTAGTGAAAATTTCCACAAATCACGGATAATCATGTGGGAAATCTACAAAAAATATTTTTTGGCATCTGTGGGCGGCTTCTGTCAGTCGGCAAGCGCCTTGACCGGGAAGCGGAGTGTGTCGGGATTTTCGATAAGCCCCTGACGTATGAGGCGCAGTGAGTCGGCCACGGAAAGTCCTTCGTTCTCGAAATTTTCAAGCAGTTCTTTCGATGATTTCACTTTTTCGCTCCCCTTCATCTCAAGTGCCCCAAGGCGCGCTTTGGAAATTCCCTTCTTGAAGACGCTCTCCATCTGCTGCACGATATTGATGCGGGTGTTTGCCGCGATGGCCTGGCGCTCTCCCACCATATTCTCCTTGAACTTGGCACCTCCGGTGCGTATCTTCATCTTGTCGGGTGTCCCTTTTATGTTTATGCCGAACTTGAACGGCAGGGGCGACTTGAGCACCGAGATATGGTAGTTGAGGTTCATGGCCATGTCGTTGTGTCCCATTACCCCGAGACGGTAGCGGTCAATGTCGAACATGAACGGATAAAGCTCTATGGTGGAGTTCTCGATGACTACCTCCACGGCCATATGGTTTATGTAGTTTTTCTTCTTGTCGCGGAACATCAGCCATTTGCTGAGGGTCTTGAACGTGTCGGGATCGAGGAGTACCAGAGAGTCTCCCTCTATCTTTATGGCGGCGCGCAGGGAGGGGATGTCGATATCCATCTGCGGCGTGAGATCGGTAGTGACAGCCACATCGGCGTTGACTATCCCCGCGAAATTTTCCATTACCGGCAGCAGCGAGTCTATGGCCGGCACGATGGAGGTGAGTTTGTCGAGGCGGAAGTTGCTTACCCTCATGCCCATGCCGAACTGGAGGTCCTCGGGGTCGGGAGCGCTGTAAAGTCCGTTCACGTCAAGGCGTCCCACATCGGTGGATGCCGACAGGTCGCGCAGGTTCACGGCTCCGTCATATATCAGGAGATCCCCCTTGAAGTCCCGCATGAGCAGATCGGAATAGAGCACATGGTCGGCGCGCATGCTCAGGCGGGCGTCGATGTTGTGGGGTATGATTACCGGCCCTGAACTTGTGACTGTGTCGGCCGCCGCCACGATGTTGTCTTCGGCACGGTCGTCATCTGCCCATACGGCGGCGGAGTCGGTCTGTTGCTCTATGGCGCTTCCCGCGAAGAGCGCCTGCACTATCTCGTTGATGTTTATGGTATCGCTGCTCACGGTAAGCTCCACTCCGAGATTGGCTCCGCGGCGCCCTATGATGGCGCGTCTCAGATTGCTGACTGTGCCGTTGAGGAGGAAGTCGCTCTGGCCGGCCTTGAAACCGAGGTTGTTCAGGCAGATGGAGTCCTGGTTGAAATGGAGGTCTACGTGTGTGAGGGTGTTGCGCAGGGGGAATGCGGGGGTGATCATGCGGCCTGACTGTGCGTGCACGTGTCCTTTGAAGTTCCATCTGCGTAGGATATTCCTGTCGGCCGAGTCGAGGGGGAATGAGAGGTTTTCACCTTTAGTTACCGGTAGGGCCGCTATGGAGTCGGCAACGGCTTTTCTCCTTTCCGCAGTCATTTTGTCGGGGAAGATACGCCTCTGCGGACGCATATGCACGGTCACTTCCACCGATGCTTCCCGGAGTGCCATTTTGGTGAGCGCCTGGCCGAACTGCAGGGCGCCTATCCCGAGCGAGAGGTTCATCTGCGGTATGCGGGCATTCCCTTCATAGCGCCTTAGGGCGGCTCCTATCTGGGCGTCGCGCATGCGCACCCTGAGAGTATCGGTCTGCGAGTCAAATGCCAGGCGCTCAAAGGCTATCCGGCCGCCGAAAGGATTGATTTCGGTGGTGTCGCCTGACGACGCACGGTTCATGGATCCCACTCCCGCGCGCAATCCTTTCAATTGCAGACTCATGCCTTCGGCTTGTGCGGCGAGGGTGTCGGCTTTTATGGAAAGTGTCAGCAGCGAGTCTACTTTCGCCTTGTCTTTGATGAAAGAGGTGTTGGAGCCGAAAGCGAGATTGCCTTCATGCATATAGACCGATCCCGCGTTCTCCAGATTGGCGTCAATGTCGCGCAGACGGAGATCTCCTTTGGCGTAAATGCGGTGGAAGCGGTTGCTGTTGAGGTCGCTCAGGTGCATGCTGAAATCTGCGTGTCCGTCAATGCGCCCCTGTATGTGTCCGTTGATCTTCCTGCGCACTCGTGCCGGAATGGCATTCAGGTTGATGTTGCCGTCGAATGTCCCCTCGATGAACGGGTCGGCGAGTATGTTGCTGCACCTTGCGCGCAGGTCGAGCTGCACGGCCGCTCCCCGGGCGTGCAGCTTTTTCAATGTGAAGACCGATGCGTCGATGCTGTCGCCGTAGAACTGCGCTGTGAATTCTGTCTCGAATTCGCGGAGTTTCAGGTTCTCGTAGTCCAGATGGCATAAGGGGATCTCCAGGCGTGCCTCCGCCGAGGGGAGGATGGTGTCGGTCATGCACCACGGGCTGGTGAGACAGATGGCGGCGTTCACCACCATGTCGGTCTTGAGCGGCGCGGTGAGTTTCCTCAGGTCAGCGGGAAGATGTGCCAAGGCTTTTTCAACCGGGATGCCGTCGGCCTTGATTTCCAGTTTTTCCGCCGTAGGCTCTCCCGAGAAATCGAGCAGGGTGTTTATCAGGGCGCTGAAATCGTCAATGTTCACAGTGAAATCGCTCGCCTCGATCCGCAGCGGCTCCCGGCTGTCCCACTGCAGGGAGCCGTCGGTGCTGAATGACAGGGATTTGAAATTGTATTCCTCCAGAAGTGGCCACACCACTTTCCCGTCTGTGGCGAGGGTGTAGAGGGGAGCTTTTGTTCCCCCGAGATCCACATTCCGGAGATACAGCGTTATATCGGTGGAGTCAGGGATGGAGCGGTAGCGCAGGGGGGATGCGTCTGTTATGGTGAAACGCTCAATGGAGATGCGGGGCAACTCAAGCAGGGAGGTGCCGGTGTCATCTTTCGTGGCGGCTTTCCCCTCTTTGCCGGATGCCGTGTTGGAGAATATGTCGTAGTTGGCCTTGTCGGGTGTGACCTGCAGGATGTTCACTCTGGGGGAGTTGAACGCCACATCGTAGAGCGATATCTGTCCGGCCATGAGCGGGAGCACATTTATGCCCCCTCTGAAAGAGGCGAGCGAGAGCAGGGAGTCGGCGTCGGCGGGGAGGGTGGCGCGCACGGAGTCAGGGAGATCGCCGAGGCTGTGGCTGAGAAGTGTGAGGGAGTCTACTTCGACTGTCATCTTCGGGAAACTTTTCCAGAAGGTCAGCTCCACGCGTTTCACTTTCAGCTCGCCGTCGATGTATGCGGATGCCTGTTTTTCCACGAATGGCGTGAGACGTCCCGGTGTGAAAAACCATACGATCAGGGTGCACAGGATCAGAAACAATCCTGTGAATGTCCCGGCGATTATCGCGATCCATTTCGCTATCCGCTTAAAAGTGCGCTTCATCCTGCAAAGTTATGTGTCAGGGGCGGGTGTATGTCAGTCCTCCGCCTCAGGTTTTCTGGCCGTTATGTGGAAACAGGCCTGTTTGTACTCATATTTCACGTAGCATCTCCCTTGCTGGCGCATGGCGAAGACCACTTCTCCCAGGAGGTTCTTCAGGTCCTCCTGTGTGCGCGGGGTGCGTGTGGAGTCGCATATGAATTTGGCATAGCTAATGTCGAACGTGGTGCCGAACAGATGCGCCGAGGTGTCGACGGCGTTGCGGTTGCGTCGGCGCAGACGCCTGACCATGCGGGGTGTGCGGAGCACGCTTGTGACTTTTATGCGGTAGTCGCCCCCGCCGCGCGCCTTGAGCGAATCGCGGAATGCCATGCCGATATCTGTGAGCAGGCGGTGGGCTTCCGGTATCAGGAACGGGAGGGAGTGGGTGAGGTTGTCGAGGTAATATGCCTCGCAGCTTTTAAGCCGTTCCATGGCGGCTCCCGCCTCCCAGGCCGATTTGAGCGAGCGCACGGGACGCACGCCGATCCGCTCGGCGGTGTTGATGTGGAGGTAGTTGCTGTCGTTGAATACGCGGCGCAGTGAGCCTCCGAGATAATTTATTTTCATTTTCACTCCACCGCCCGGCATGGAGTCGAAATGCGCCTCGTAGGGGTTGCGTTTCCTTATGGTGTCGGTGGTGGACAGGAGCGCGAGCACCTCGGAATGCTCCAGGGGGAGCGGCTCTCCGGCCACCGGGGCGGTGGCTTCTGCCGTGTGCGCGGTTTCCACGGCGTTTTCCGCCGGCGCTTCTTCCGGCATGGGGGCGATATCGGCGGGATCGGTCTGTGGGGTGTCACCTCTTCCCCCGAACGACACCCAGAGCACCAGCATCACCGCAAGCGCTCCCATCAGTTTCAGAGTATGGCGTTTAATCCTGTTCATAGGTCACCGCGCGGTATAATGTGGCCACCGCTCCCTGCAGGAGGTCGAGCACAAGTTCAAAGCCTTCAGGTCCCTCATAATATGGGTCGGGCACATAGTCGTATCTTGTGGCATGGCTGAAAAATTCCGCCATCCCCACTATCTTATCCATCCCTTCCGGGGTAGGAGCCATGTGGCGTAGGTTGCGGAGATTCTGTGCGTCCATTCCGATAATGATATCGAAATCGTCGAAATCGCTCTCTCGCACCTGGCGGCATCTGTGTGTCAGGTCATATCCCCGGCGGCGTGCGTGTATGCGCATGCGGTTGTCGGGGAGCTGTCCGATGTGGTAGTTGCCTGTGCCGGCGGAGTCCACTGTCCATCTGTTGCTGTCGCCATTGAGGGCGATCTCACCGAGCATCACTCCCTCGGCGGCTGGAGAACGGCATATGTTGCCGAGGCACACGAAAAGCACCCGTACAGGCTTCTTTTCGGCATATCTGCGCCTTAGCTTCTCCACGATGCGGGTAGCACGCGGTGAAAGTCCGGCGCCCCACTGTATATTGTTTTCTGTCATATTCATGTTCTTTGATTCTACTTACAAAATTAGTGGAAATTTCCAAAAATTCTGCGTAACTTTGCGGAAAGTTAATAGATTGTCAACTATGGAGGCCATAAATATCTCTGACCGTATCAAGGGCATGGCGGTATCCGCCACGCTTGCCATGTCGCAAAAAAGTAGCGAGCTCCGCGCCGCGGGGGTCGATGTCATAAACCTTTCTGTGGGTGAGCCTGATTTCAACACTCCCGAACACATAAAGGAAGCTGCCAAGAAGGCGATAGACGAAAACTATACCCACTATCCCCCCGTGCCGGGCTATATGGACCTGCGCAAGGCCATAGCCGAGAAACTGCGCGCCGAGAACGGAGTGGAGTTCGATCCGTCGCAGATCGTGGTGTCGGCAGGCGCCAAGCATTCCCTCAGCAATGTGATCTACGCGCTGATCAATCCGGGTGACGAGGTGGTGATACCCACTCCCGCATGGGTGAGCTATGTGGAGATGGTGAAACTCGCCGGTGGAAAGAATGTGCTTGTGCCCGCAGGGATAGAGCAGGACTTCAAGGTGACCCCGGAACAGCTCGAGGCGGCTATCACTCCCCGCACCCGCATGGTGCTCCTCTGCTCCCCCTCGAATCCGTCGGGAAGCGTGTACACACGTCGGGAACTGCAGGGACTTGTAAAAGTGCTTGAGAAATATCCTCAGGTGGCCATCCTTTCGGATGAGATCTACGAACATATAAACTATACCGGAGAGTTCGCGTCGCTCGCGTCGTTCCCGGAGATCGCCGACCGTGTGGTGATTGTCAACGGCGTCAGCAAGGCATACGCCATGACAGGATGGCGCATCGGTTTCATGGCAGGTCCGACCGCCGTGGCCAAGGCTGTCTCGAAGCTGCAGGGCCAGACTACATCAGGCATCTCCACCATCGCCCAGAAAGCGGCTCTCGCCGCCTATGAGGGGCCGCAGCAATGCGTGGCCGACATGCTCGCCGCTTTCCGCCGCCGCCGCGACCTTGTGGTGGAGCTTGCCCGCCGCATTCCCGGCCTGAAGGTCAACGAGCCTCAGGGCGCTTTCTACCTCTTCCCCGAGGTGAGCGCGTATCTCGGACGCCGCTGCGGCGACCGGGTGATCACTACCGACGACGATCTCGCCATGTATCTCCTCGAAGAGGGGCATGTGGCCACCGTGTCGGGGTCGGCTTTCTGCATGCCGGGCTATATCCGCCTGAGCTATGCCGCTTCCGACGATCAGCTCCGCGAGGCGTTCGCGCGTATTGTGAAAGCGCTCGCGCGTTTGGTATGATTTGCTAATGAAACAAAAAAGAAAACAGATATGGACTTTATAGAAGAACTTACCTGGCGCGGCATGATCCACCAGATGATGCCGGGCGCCGACGAGCAGCTCAAAAAGGGGATGACTGCCGCATACCTCGGTATTGACCCCACTGCCGACTCGCTTCATATCGGCCACCTCGTGGGTGTGATGATGCTCAAGCATTTCCAGCGCTCGGGCCATAAGCCTATCGCGCTTGTGGGTGGTGCCACCGGCATGATCGGCGATCCCTCCATGAAGAGCCAGGAGCGCAAGCTCCTTGATGTGGAGACACTCCGCCACAACCAGGAGGCGATCAAGAAACAGCTCGCCAAATTCCTCGATTTCGACTCTGACGCGCCCAACGCCGCCATTCTCGTGAACAACTACGA
>CADFRV010000045.1 GCA_902836725.1 Muribaculaceae bacterium | reverse complement strand
CTCTTGAAGGTCTTCTCCGCGTCGACGGAAAGACATACCGTTTCATGGGTGTGAAGAACACCGTCCTCGAGACCATCGTGCCCATGGCCGATGAGGTGGCATGGACCGGTGCGATGACACACGAGAAGCCTGCAAGCGGATGGGAGCGTCCCGATTTCGACGACTCCAAATGGAAACGCGCCGAAGGTGCTTTTGGTTCACGCGGCCTCAGCAACGTGCGCACCCGTTGGGACAAGGAGAACAGTGATCTTTACGTGCGCCGCGCCGTTGAACTCACCCCCGAGGATCTCGCAGGTGAGCTTTTCCTCGTTTTCTCACACGACGACGTTTTTGAAATCTATATCAATGGCGCGCTTGTTGCCAAGACCGGCGAGACATGGCGCGAAGGTGTGAAGCAGGAACTGACCGAAGAGCTCAAGCAGCTCCTTCACCCCGGAAAGAACGTTATCGCCGCACACTGCCACAATACTACCGGCGGTGCCTACACCGACTTCGGTCTTTACCGCAATGTCGGCGCCGAGAACGGCAACACCGAACTGGCAGCTCAGAAAAACGTGGATGTGATGGCCACCTCCACCTATTATACATTTGAGTGCGGTCCCGTGGAACTCGACCTCGTGTTCACCGCCCCGATGCTCATCGACAACTACGATCTGCTTTCATCGCCGATCAACTACATTTCATATCAGGTGCGCTCCACCGACAACAAGGAACATGACGTGCAGCTCCTGCTCACAGCATCACCCCTTATCGCTGTCAACAAGGCCATTCAGCCTACCCGTTCCACAACCGAGGAACACAACGGCGTGAAATACCTCAAGACAGGTACCGTAGAGCAGCCCATCCTCGCCAAGAAAGGTGACCATATCTGCATCGACTGGGGTTACCTCTACATGCCCGCCATCAACGGTGAGGTGTGCCTCGGATCCGACAAGGAGATCAAAAACTGCTTCATCAACACCGGCAAGCTCCCCGCTTCCGCCGACGAGATCGTCGCCAACAAGGCAGGCGAGCGTCCCCTGCTCGCTTACGAGCACAATTTCGGCCGTGTGAAAGACGCATCAAGCTACACCATGCTCGGTTACGATGAAGTATTTGACATTGAATATTTCTTCAAACGCTACAAGGGCTACTGGGCACACAACGGCGAAGTGAGCATCTTCGATATGTTCAACACCCTCAACAGCTCTTACGCTTCAATAATGGACCGTTGCCGCGAGCTCGACCGGAAGATCTACGACGACGCTCTCGCAGTGGGCGGCAAGAAATATGCCGAACTTCTTTCCGGAAGCTACCGCCACGTGATCGCCGCACACAAGCTCTTCAAGGATGACGAGGGCACACTCCTCTTCTTCTCAAAAGAGAATGACTCCAACGGCTGTGTAAACACCGTCGACCTCACCTATCCCGAGGCTCCCCTCTTCCTGCTCTACAACCCCGAGCTTCAGAAGGCCATGATGACCTCCATCCTCGACTACAGCGCTTCAGGACGATGGACCAAGCCTTTCGCCGCACACGACCTCGGCACATATCCTATCGCAAACGGCCAGGTATACGGTGGCGACATGCCTCTTGAGGAAGCCGGCAACATGCTCACACTCATCGCTATGTGCTGCAAGCTCGACGGTAACACCAACTACGCCGATCCTTACTGGGATATCCTCCAGACATGGACCGACTACCTCTCCGACAACGGACAGGATCCTGAGAATCAGCTCTGTACCGACGACTTCGCAGGTCACTGGGCACACAACGCCAACCTCTCCATCAAGGCTATCATGGGGGTTGCTGGATTCGCCGAACTCGCCAAGATGAAAGGCGACATGGCTACCTACAAGAAATACAACGACCGTGCCAAGGAGATGGCTGCAAAATGGGCTGTCGACGCACGCGAGGGTAAAGGCAGTGACGCCCACTACCGTCTCGCTTTCGACCGCGACAACACATGGAGCCAGAAATACAACATGGTATGGGACAAACTCTGGGGCACCGAGATCTTCCCCGCCGAGGCCATGCCCACCGAGATCAACTACTACCTGAAGAAACAGAACAAGTATGGTCTTCCCCTCGACAGCCGCAAAGACTACACAAAGAGCGACTGGATCATGTGGACAGCTGCAATGTCACCAGACCAGAAGACACTTGTGAAATTCATCGATCCCCTTTACGATTACGTAAACGAGACAGAGACCCGCGTGCCTATCAGCGACTGGTACGACACCAAGACCGGACGCAAGACCGGCTTCATGGCCCGCTCGGTAATCGGAGGACACTGGATGCCCGTTCTCGCTTCCAAGCTCGCACGCTGAGCCTGACGGCAGCGGGATCCTTTCACCGAAAGACCACAGGCAGACGGCTATCCTTACGGATGCCGTCTGCCCGCGAGGTCAGGAGCGGTGGCGCCTGACCGGGGACATACCTGTCCCTGTTAAGAGGAATGGCACCTTGCAGACGCCCCTTCCGTGACTGTAATATAGTAATGAATTTATCTTTAACAAACACTTAACCAATTGCCATGAATTTAAAAAACATTACCAAAAACCTTCAGAAACTCATGATGGGTGCGGGTCTGGTGCTGGCAGCAGTGTTCGCTTCTTGTTCCGATGACAAGGAGACGATAGAAAATGTTGCTTTCGACCCTACGAAACCTGTCACAGTTACTGACTTCGCGCCGAAGACAGGTGGTTACCAGGAGCAGATCCTTGTTTACGGTAGCAACTTCGGCAACGACAAGAGCCGTGTGAAGCTCTTTATAGGCGGCAAAGAGGCCGTTATCGTGAGTCTTAACAACAGTACTATCTACGCTTACATCCCCCAGAGTGCCCGTGGCAATTCTGTTGAGGTGGTTCTTCTTGACGAAAACGGCGAGGAGATCAACCGTGGCGTTTCTCCCTCCGATCTTGAATTCACATATCTGCGCAAACGTGTGGTTGGCACTCTCGTCGGCTACAGTAACGAGCAGGATTCGCAGGGCGAGCGTTTCGGTCCCTTTCATGATCCCAGTGGAAATCAGGAACTTGACGCTTGCGGTTTCCGTTCTGCCGGCTGTATGGCTTTCGACCCCCTCTACCCCAACCGTCTCTATATCGTTTACGACGGTATGAACAAGATAGTCGAGCTTGATCTCGAGGCTAGGACACACAACCTGCTTATGTCCGGATCGAAGTTCCAGGACAGACGTCTGCGTAACTGCGCATTTACCAAAGATGGCCAGTATATGCTTGTGTCTACCGACCGTGACGATAACGGTACACACTCCACGAGTCTCTGGATCGTAAGACGTAACTCCGACGGCACATTCAGCGACCGCTCGAGCACCACAGTGCTTGCAGCCTACAAGCAGTGCAATGGTGTGGCAGTGCATCCTAACGGCGAGGTTTACTTCAACTCATATGAGAAAGGACAGTTCTTCCGTCTTGACATCGACAAGTATTTCAATACAATCAACGGTGTAGGCGGTGATGATGATTCAACACTCGGAACCTGGACCGGATATGTTGAGGATGGATGCTTCGACGAGCTGTTCCAGATCTATGAGAACCAGTGGGAGTTCAACATCACAATCCACCCCAGCGGCAACTATGCTTATATCGATGTGATCAACCGTCACTATATCCTCCGTACAGACTACGATTGGAAGGCCAAGAAATTTACCCAGCCTTACCTTATCGCAGGCCGTAGCGGTAACGCCGGTTATTCCGACGCAGTAGGTGGTGACGCCCGTTTCGAGCGTCCTTATCAGGGTATATTCGTGAAGAATCCCTCTTATGCAGGCCGCACCGACGAGTATGACTACTATGTATGCGACCGCCTTAACTTCTGCGTGCGCACCATCACCCCCGACGGCATCGTGCGTACATACGCCGGTCACTCCCACAACACCGACAACAACTGGTGGGGTATCGAGGAAGGCGACCTCCGCACACAGGCCCGTTTCCGCGATGTCAGCGGTATCGCTTACGACGAATCCAAGGATATTTTCTATGTGCTTGACGATGTTAACCACCGTATCCGCACCATAGGTCTTGAGGATGAGGAAGATGAGCCGGTAGTAACTCCCGATCAGCCCGCAGAGGGAGGTGAGGGTGAGAATACCGAGGAATAATTCAGTATATATCACTTGAATCTAATAACTTCAGAATAAAATGAAACAACAACTGATAACACTGCTGGCCGCAGCGACGCTTACCACGGGACTTGCCAATGCAAAGGTATTCACCGGTACCGTCTACAGCTCAGTTGACAACGAACCGCTGATCGGCGCTACAGTTGCAGTGAAAGGCACCGGTGTCGGTGTATCAACCGATGTCGACGGTGAATTCTCAATTGATGTGCCTGAAAATGCGAAAACTCTTGTTGTCCGCTATGTGGGCATGGAACCGATTGAGGTTTCTGTGAAGAGTCTTAAGAAACAGGGTAACGAGTTCCGCCTCGAGGAAACCAAGACCGCCCTCAACGAGGTAGTGGTTACCGGTATGGGTGCCCGTAAGAAAATCACGGTGACCGGTGCGGTGACAAATGTCAATGTCGACGACATGAAGCACTTCAGCACCTCGAACCTCTCCAATACCCTGGCCGGTAACGTGCCGGGTGTGTTCGCCCGTCAGACTTCCGGTCAGCCCGGCCGCAACAAGTCTGAGTTCTGGATCCGCGGTATCTCTACTTTCGGTGCCGGTGCATCCGCATATATCCTTGTGGACGGTTTCGAGCGTGAAAACATCGACGACCTGAACATCGAGGATATCGAGACCTTCACTGTGCTCAAGGACGCTTCCGCAACCGCCATCTACGGTTCAAAGGGTGCGAACGGCGTTGTGCTCATTACCACCAAACATGGTAAGGCAGGTGCTGTGAAAGTGAACGCCAAGTTCGAGACCTCCTACAACACCCGTACAAAGACTCCTGACTTCGTCGACGGTCTTACTTATGCCCGCATGCTCAACGAGGGTAACCTCACACGAAGCAAGGGTGAGTATTTCAACGCGCAGGAGCTTGCTCTTATCCAGAACGGCCTTGACCCGGATATCTATCCTAACGTGAACTGGAAAGACCTCATCCTCAAGGATGGCGCCATGAGCTACCGTGCGATGGCCAACATCAGCGGCGGCGGCAGCACAGCACGTTACTACGCTTCTATTTCATACGTGAATGACGAAGGTATGTACAAGACCGACGAGACCCTCCGCAACAAGTACAATACCAACGCCAACTACAGCCGCTGGAACTATCGTCTGAACCTTGATATCGACCTGACACCCACCACAGTGCTCCGTCTCGGTACATCTGGTGACCTCTCCACACGTAACTCCCCCGGTATCGACGACAACAACACATGGAACTCGCTCTTCGCATATAACGCGATCACCTGTCCTGTGCTCTACTCCAACGGATACGTGCCCAAGACCAACCTGAAACGTGGCGATGACCGCGACCTCAACCCCTGGGTACAGGCCACACAGACCGGTTACTATCAGGAATGGAACAACAACCTCCAGAACAACGTGACCCTCGAACAGGATCTCCGCTTTGTCACACCTGGTCTCCGTTTCACCGGACGTTTCGGTTACGATACATATAACTTCAACCGTATCAACCACTTCCAGACTCCTGAGTCATACTACCATCAGGGACGTGACAAGGATACCGGCGAGATTATCTTCGACAAGACCCATGACCGCAAGGACATGGAGCAGAGCTCGAACAACGACGGTTCACGCCGTATCTTCGCCGACCTCCTTCTGAGTTACAACCGTTCGTTCGGCGAACACAATGTAGGCGCCAACCTGAAGTTCACTTACGACGACAATATCTCGACCCAGAATATCGGATCTGATATCAAGAACTCTGTGGCTCACAAGAACATGGCTCTCGCAGGTCAGGTTTCATACAACTGGAAATACCGTTACTTTGTTGACGTGAACTTCGGTTACAACGGTTCTGAGAACTTCGCTGACGGCCACCGTTTCGGTTTCTTCCCCGCTGCATCCGCTGCCTGGAACCTCACACGCGAGGACTTCATGCAGGATGTGAAGTGGCTCGATATGTTCAAGATCCGTTATTCTTACGGTAAGGTAGGTAACGACAACCTTTATATAGGTAATGATCGCATCCGCTTCCCGTACCTCTATAATATCGACTATATATGGAGAAAAGTTGATGATAAAGATGTGCATGATACCCGAGGATACAACTTTGGTACCTTGAATGATCCGACCCGTGAGGAATATCGTAAAATGATGCACTTTACAGCGTTAGCGTCAAACAATGTGACATGGGAAGAGGCTACCAAGCAGGACGTAGGTCTTGACATCGCTCTCTTCAACAACTGCTTCTCGCTGACTGTGGACTACTTCCACGAGAAACGTGAAGGAATCTTCATGGTACGTAACTTCCTCCCATATTCACTGGGTCTGGAGCAGGCTCCGAGAGCTAACGTAGGTAAGGTGACCTCGAAAGGTGTCGATGGACACTTCCGTTTCGAGAAGACTTTCGGTGAATTCGCTCTTACTGTCCGCGGTAACATGACCTATTCAAAGAATACCGTAGACAACTATGATGTTGAAAACAACGTTTATCCCTACCAGAACTGGCTTGGCCACCGCGTGGACCAGATCCGCGGTCTTGTTGCAGAAGGCCTCTTCAACAGCTATGAGGAGATCCGCAACCATCCGAAACAGATGTTCGGTGATGTACAGCCCGGTGATATCAAGTACAAGGATGTGAACGGCGACGGCGTTGTCGACGACGGTGACATCTGCGCAATCGGCGCAACCACCCGCCCGAACCTCGTGTATGGTGTCGGTGTGTCGCTCGCATGGAGAGGCTTCGACCTCAATGTCCATTTCCAGGGCGCAGGCAAGGCTTCAACCATCATCCAGGGCAAGACCGTATGGGCATTCTCCGAAGGCCGCTGGGGACAGATCCTCACAGACCTCGTGGAAGACCGTTGGGTTGACTCCGAGACAGCTGCCAAACTTGGCATCGCCGCAAACGAGAACCCCAACGCCGCATATCCCCGTATGCCGGACTCCGACGGTACCCTCGGCCGCGGTAACAACTACCGTGCATCGTCCTTCTGGCTGCGCGACATCAGCTACGTGCGTCTGAAGAACCTCGAGGTAGGCTACAACTTCCCGAAGAATTGGGTGAACGCCATCCACTTCGAGAATATCCGTCTTTTTGTGCAGGGTGCCAACCTGCTTACATGGTCCAGCTTCAAACTCTGGGATCCTGAAATGGGAAGCAACAACGGCGAGAAGTATCCTCTCTCAAAATCGATCACTGCCGGTTTCCAAATCAACATCTAACCGAACACTACAATCATGAAAAAATATTTTGTAAAATCCATATCACTGGCTGCGCTTATCGGATGCGCGTCGGCAATGTTCTCCTCCTGCGAGGATACACTTGATGCCGACAAATATTTCGATGACCGCGTGACACTTGAATCGGTGTTCACCGATATCAACCAGACAAACGCCTGGCTCACACGTGCTTTCAGCTTTCTCAAGTATGACCTCTGCGACGTGAGCAACAAGGAGGCAAACGGCCGTAACTATCATGTGTTCGCCGACGACATCCTCTGGGGTGACCGCGACAACGAATTCGGCAACGACTTCCACTACACCGGCAAGTACTCTTCTTTCAAGCAGGGTGACTACGACGAGAATTTCAACTCCAGTTTCTGGATTAACGCCTACCAAGGCATCTACCAGGCTTCGGTGTTCATCCATAATATCGACAAGAACAACAAACTCACAGAGCGTGAGCGCACAGACATGAAGGGGCAGGCCCGTTTCGTACGCGCTTACTTCTATTGGCTGCTGCTCCGCAAATATGGTCCTGTGCCCATCATGCCCGATGAAGGTGCCGACTATACCCAGGATTACCAGGCGCTTTCTTTCCCCCGTGCTTCATATGAGGAGGTGGCGGAGCATATCTCCGACGAAATGCTCAAGGCTTGCAACGAGCTTACAAGCTGGAGCCGCATGACCGGCAACACCAGTACCGAGAATGTAATACGCCCCACAAAGGGTGCCGCCCTCGCTACCCGCGCTCTTGCCCTGATGTATGCGGCATCCCCGCTTGCCAACGGACAGCTTGCCAACGGCGTACACGGTCCGCTTGTGACAGACGATTTTGCCAAAGCGCTTGTCAACAAGGATGGCAAACAGCTTCTCAGCCTCAACTACGACGAGCGTAAATGGGCCCGTGCGGCCGCCGCTCTCCGCGACGTGATCGAGTGCCCCGCAAACTACGAGCTGTTCACTGTCAGCAAAAACGAGTCTTCCCGTCCGGAGCAGGGTTATCCTCTAACTCTTTCTCCTTATCAGGACGGCGATTTCTCCGAGAAGAACTGGCCGGAAGGTTATGCTGATATAGACCCCTATCTGTCGTATCGCGATTTCTTCAACGGTGTGGCTACGCTTGACAACCGCGAGATCATTTTCAGCCGCGGTTACAATACAGCGAATTCAGATGACCGTCATGGCAGTCTTGACGGCATGGTTCTCCATGCTTTCCCCTCATCGCTCGGCGGATGGAACTGCCACGGTGTGACTCAGAAAATGGTGGACGCCTACTATATGAATGACGGTACAGACTGCCCTGGACGCAATAGCGAGTGGAATGGTGAGGATGCCGATCCCCGTCCCCGTCTGACAGGCTGGACAGCTTCGCGTACCAACACTAACCGCAATGAATATGCTGCAGCTAACTATCCCGAGCTCGGTACCAACAAGACTGGTACAGGTATTGTAAACGGTGTATCGCTGCAGTATGTACAGCGCGAGCCGCGCTTCTATGCTTCAGTAGGCTTCAACGGTTCCAAATGGTGGAACGCCTATGACCAGGCTACCGATAAATATCCGCAGATCAAATATTATCGTGGCAACAAGGACGGTATGTCAAACGCGAACGCATTCTGGCAGCGTACAGGCATCGCGTTCAAGAAATATATCAACCCTGCCGATTACTGTCTCGCTCAGATGAACTACAGCAATGTGGTGCGTAAATGGGAGCCGGCTCTCCGCTATGCCGATATCCTCCTGCTTTATGCCGAGGCTGTCAACGAGCTGAATGCAAGCTATGAAATCCCCTCTTGGGACGGTTCTCAGGTGTACACCGTAAGACGTGACATCAACGAGATGAAGAGAGGTATCCGCCCCGTGCGTTGCCGTGCCGGCGTCCCCGACTTCGAGGCAAGCGTTTATGCAGACCAGACAACCATGCGTAAGAAGATCAAACGCGAGCGTTTCATCGAGCTTATCGGCGAGGGCAAGCGCTACTATGATCTGCGCCGCTGGATGGACGCTCCGGTTGAGGAATCAATCCCCGTTTACGGCTGCAATACCAACATGCCTGAGAGCCGCCGCGACGACTTCCAGCAGGTAGTGCCTATATACAGCCTCCCCACTGTCTTTAACATCAAAATGTACCTCTGGCCTATCCCCACAAACGAGCTGAAGAGAAACCAGAATCTGGTGCAGAACCCCGGTTGGAAATATTACGACTGATAAGGCTTCCCGCAAACCGGGACTGACTGGAATATAGACTCAAAAATGGCGATGTGCCGCAAGACTGGGCACATCGCCATACAGAAACAAAATACAGAACAGCTTAATCTTTATATCATGCTTAAGATAAAAAACATATTTGCTCTCGGTCTTCTGGCAGTAGGTGCCGGGTCGATGATGACCTCGTGCAACGACGACTGGAAGGAGGAGCAATACGCAAACTATATCAGCTTCAAGGCTCCTCTTGACGCTGAGGGAGGCCTTACTTCAGGTGTGACCACCGTGTATGTGCCTTATACCCGCCTCAACTCGGATATGACACCGATGTTCGGCCGCGAGGGCGTATCAAACTACAAACTCCCCCTGATCGTAGCCGGCTCGCAGAACAATCCGAAGACTGTGACTGTGAACATCGAGCATTCCGATACTCTCGACATTCTGAATGTGGAGCGTTTCGGCCACCGCGAGGAGATCTACTACAAGGATATGTCGGACTTCGCCGAGTATCCCTCTACAATCACAATACCTGAGGGACAGAACACCGCACTGCTCGACATCAACCTCGACTTCACCAAGAACGGTGGTTTTGACCTCATAGACCGTTATGTGCTTCCCCTCCGCATAGCTCCGGGTGCCGGTTACGAGCGTCATCCGCGTAAGAACTATGCCACAGCGATGTTGCATATCCTCCCCTATACCGATTTCTCTGGTATCTTCTCGGCTACAAACATGCTTTATTGTATCTCCGACGAGAATGGCGACGGCGAGACAGCAGGTATGATCAATGTGCAGACCTATGCATGTGGCCAGTACGACGTGTTCTTCTATGCCGGTACCAACAAGGAGACCAGCCTCCTGCGTAAGAACTTCCGTATCTACGCACACTTCACTCCCGATCCTGACTTCGAGCCGGGTGAAGATGTGATTGCCAGCGGTACCGTTCAGCTTTATGTGAATGAGAGCGAGAACCCCGAGCTTGACTTCAAGTGTGACAAAATCGGTACTTACAAGATCCTTGAGTCTCCCGACCCTGTGCTGAACTATGTGATGCGCCGCACTCTGGTGCTCCAGGATATCGAATACTACTACACCGATACCAAGACTGCCCCTGGAACATCTGTTACCTTCAAGGTGTTCGGCGGTATGACCATGGAGCGTAAGCTCAATACCCAGATGCCGGAAGAGGACCAGATCATGTGGGAATAATCCCCTCCCTGTTCCGACATTAGTCTGAAATAGCTTAGAGTGTGGACTGACACTTCAGGGTGTTTGGAACACACTCTAAGCCTTTTTAATAACCAAAACATAAGCCTGATGACGATAAATCTACGTAAAGCCTTACTGCCTGTTGCCGCGGCGGTCTGTGTGGCCGCCGGCGCGCAGGAGCTGACCAAAACCGAGCTAGCCATCCGCGATATAGAGCGTGCGATGGCGCTGATGGACGCTTCATGGGAAAAGACCATGATCGGCAGCAAGACCAATCTCTATATGGCCGACCGCTACAATACGGAGACAGGGGAGGTGAGCGGTCCTTCCGACATTTGGCCGCTGACCGCCGCCGTTGAGGCGCACTGCTCGCTTCTGCAGGCCATGCAGCTTGCCGAGGATTTCGACAAGGATCTTTATGACGCCAATTTCGATAAATACAAGGAGCGTCTTGACATACTGATCGACAATCTGGAGTATTACCGAGGAAAATATTATCTCTCTTCATATGCCACCAGCAGCAAGGAGAGCCGTCCCTATGCCGTGCCGCGCTCAAGCAGACGCGGTGAGGCCAATGTGACCGGTATACTCAATGTATATGACGACCAGATGTGGCTCTCGCGCGAGCTGATCCGCGCATATGAGATAACCGGATCGGAAAACTATCTCGAACTGGCCACCTATCTGGCCGACTATGTGCTTGACGGTTGGGACTGTTGGCGCGACGGGAACGGAGAGGAATACGGTGGGATAACCTGGGGACCCGGCTACAATTCCAAGCATGCGTGCAGCAACGCACCTATCATACAGCCTCTCGTATGGCTCAGCGAGATCTACAAGGATACGGGAGCCACGCTCCAGTTCGCTTTCCGCGATGAGGAAAATATAGTGAGACGCGAGGATCGCGACCGCTCGGCCCATTACCTTGATTTCGCAAAAAAAGTGTATGATTGGCAGATGGATCACCTGTATGACCGCTCAGGTGTGTTCTGGGACATGATGGGCGCCGACGGCAAAATACTCGTATCACGAGGCTATCGCCAGCATGTAGACTGCGGGGGAGCAGGTGGCAATTTCTACAGTTACAATACCGGTACGATGATCGCCGGTGCCGCCGACCTCTATCGTGTGACGGAAGAGACACGTTTCCGCACCGATCTTGCCACCATGTGCCGCGGTTCGCTCAACAAGTTCACAACTCTCAGGCGCAATCTTAAGGCTTACGACTTCAAGACCGACGATAACGCTGAAAACGGCTTCAATACATGGTTCAACAACGTCCTTATCCGCGGATATGCGTATGCATTGCCTTACTGTGACAATAATGCGGCCTCAAACGGGCTGAATGGCATACAGATAACTCTTGACTATGCTTTCGACAACCACAACCGCGACAACATGCTGCCGATACATCTGATCGACGGGTGGGGCAATGAGAAAATCACCAAGCCGTTCCACCAGTTCTCGTTCGCATCCGAGTATTCGATGCTCGCGGTAAGGTATCTTACCGATGCACAGACAGGTGGCGTGGATTCAGTTGCCGCTGATACGGAAGAGGCAGTATCTGATGTGGTATATAACCTCTCGGGTGTGGCTCTCGGACGGCTCGGCGAGGTAGAGCACGCGCTTCCGCGCGGCCTCTATATAGTGGGAGGCGAGAAGCGCATGCTTGGCTACTGATGCGCCGGCAGTGGCTTCGGCCGGGATTTCGGCTGAGATTTCGGCAGACAAGTCTGCCGCACAGGAACAAATGAGCACGGGCACAGAGGCTTGCCAAGAACAGCCGCTTGCCGGGCGCCAATGCTTCCCAGGAGCAGAGGCTTGCCAAGCACTAATGCTTACTAAGCCCAAATGCTTCTTAAGCGCGGTGCTTCCCAAGCGCCAATCGGCCAGTGCTTGCCAGGCGCCGGTTATTCCATAAAAATGCCCGCCGGAGCGGTCGCAAATGAACAGGCGGCATGCTCCGGCGGCATTTTCCGGTTATTGGGGGGGCGGTATGCGCTTTCGGTAGTTTCCAGTAGAAAATATTTTTGTTGAGCCTGCCGAAAATATTAAAAAATGAGGCCGCAATATTTGCATAACTCAGATAAGTTGCATAACTTTGCACCGAAAATAAGACGGGGTACTAGCTCATCTGGCTAGAGCGCGACACTGGCAGTGTCGA
>CADFRV010000044.1 GCA_902836725.1 Muribaculaceae bacterium | reverse complement strand
CACCTTTTTCAGTGTCACATTATTGTCGGCAAATGAGGCATATGTCTGCACCTCGGCGCCTTCACCGAATATCTCGGATATTTTCGATGCGGACATGGCGAACGGAAGGCAGAGGGTATTCCACTTCCCGGCATACATGCGCTTGTTCACAAGCACGTCGGCCCCGGCCTTGGCTGCGGGCACATTCACTTTTACGTTTTCCGAAATGTATGTGATGCCGTTCATTTCGCAGAGCATCTCCATGAGCTGCTCGTTGATGGCGATCATGCCGGGCACGTCGGGGTGCTCCTCGATCTTGGTTATGTCGTGGAGCTTGAGCACCGGCACCCCGTAATGGTCGCAGATGGTCTGCACACTCTCGTTGATATCGGCGCGCAGACCGTTGTTGAGCATGAAGATCAGCTGCGATTCGGGATATTTTTTCTGCAGGAAATCAATCACATAAGCCGTGCCTCCGCGGAAAGTGCGCTTGTCGGCATCGGTAAAATTGTCCCACACATAATTGCCTATCACCGAGCCGGCGTTGTTGTCGTTGGTGGCGCCCTCCACTATTATGAGGCCAGCCTCGCGGAGATTGTCCACACGTCCCACAAAAGAGTTTGTAAGGTCGGTGACATTGTTCCAGCTGTGTGTGCAGATGGTACTCCCGGAGAAAGAGTTGTTCTGCACAAGCTCCATGCCGCTTGCATGCTCGAAAAGTTTCCACCAGGTCTGTTCCACGCTTGCCATGGCGTTTCCGGCATGCGGGTACCACTGGGCATTGGGAAGCGGGTCGGTGAATCCCATGAAAGTGGAATAAGAGTCACCGATCACTGAGAAGCTGCCATACTTCTCCCCCGGTGTCTGGGCTGCATTTCCAAACAGGAATACAGACAACAGGAATGTCAGGATTGAAAGTTTTTTCATCTATGTCAGATAGATTTAAGTAGTATGTTTACAATGCAAAATTAATGATTCTTTCCAGGTAGTCCGGTAATAAAATCAGAAAACGTGCAGGGGAATCCAAGAGAATTACCCTGCACAGATTCATAAACTTATAGACTCAGGTGACTTCATTCACCATACTCTCGAAAGATCGCGCACTTTGGCTTCGGGATCCTGTCCCTCCACCTTCAGACGGTCGTAGATAGTCGTCGGGAACACGAGTGTCGACATCATAAGCGAGCCATCTTCAGTAGTAAGCTCTACGGAAGACTGGTCCACGTAGAACTGGAGCACGATATCGTTCTTGTCGGTATTGAGGTTGCCTACCACGTGGGTCAGCGGGAATTCTCGTGCGGAATATGTGCCGGTCCTGCCGCCGCGGTCGATGATTACACGACGGTTGGCCGCGTCAACCTTCACCTCATACTCCTCACCTGCGGCATTGCCGAGAGTGATCACGCAGTCGCTGCCGAGATTTACAGGCACATTGAGCTGATATGCGTCGGTGATACCGAGCGATACCCTTGCGGGACGCCATTCACCTGCTATTCCTTCAATTTCCTTTGCGATGGTGGTCATGATGATAGGTGTGCCGTTGTATTCCCCGAGCACCAGGTCGCGGGGCAGTGTCATGCTGCTGCGCCAGGGCTTGCAGGGATAGTTGCCGGAGTAGAGCTGATTGTTCATCCAGCCGATGGAAACCCTGCGGTCGCCGGTGTTTGACCATGTAACACTCGCGTAATTGTCGAGTCCCTGCTCAGCCCAGAGAGGGTAGTCATATGCGTCGGGGGTGAATTTCTTTCCGTCGAAAGAACCTACGAAGTACATAGTGCCCGATCCGCCGCCATTGGGGAATCCGCCGCTTATGTTGACTGTGATGACATATTTCTTCTCACCCTTGTAATCCATGGTGAACATGTCGGTACACTCCCATACGCCCTGCTGGCAACCGCTGTAACGGCTCACTGCGAATGTGGAACAGATGGTCCATTTCTTCAGGTCATCGGATTTCCATATCTGGGCGGTGTGCTCGCCGCCGAGAGCGAAAATCATGTACCAGCAATTGTATTCGTCGCTCCAGAACACCTTCGGATCGCGGTAATCGCCGTGTGAAGTGTTCTTGATGACGGGGTTCCCCTCATACTTGGTGAAAGTCATGCCGCCGTCGGTACTGTAGGCGATAGACTGCTGCTCGTGGGCACCGTGCGAAGTATAGATGGCCACAATGGCTCCCGCGCCGAAACCTGCGGTATTGTTTTTGTCGACAACGGCACTGCCGGAGTAGATGTATCCGAGTTCGTCGGGCATGATCGCCACAGGCTGTTCCTTCCAGTGGAAGAGATCGGTGGATGTGGCGTGGCCCCACGACATGTTGCCCCAGTCCTGTCCGCAAGGATTATACTGGTAATAGAGATGCCAGATGCCGTCGGCATACACCATGCCGTTGGGGTCGTTGATCCAGTTCTGACGTGGTGTGAAGTGGATCTGCGGACGCCACTGTTCGCGGTAATCTGTGGCGATATCGGGTGTGGGCTGTATCTGGAGTTCAGCCTGGGAACCCTTTTCCCCCTCTTTCACTACCTCCACTATCGTGTCGGCCTCTTTGGTACAGGATGCGAGCATGAGGGCGGCAGCTCCCATGTAGTATATAATCGGTTTCATATATGCTTGTAAATTTTTTATAAATGGGAACTGTGTTTATCTTGTCTTGAGGTATTCGATGGCGTTGCGGGCAACCTTGAGAATGTTGCCGTGATAGGGGTTGTTCATCGGATATGCGCTTACGTCGGGGGTAGCGTCGTCGTTCTTATAGGAGAATTCCAGACCGCCGTTGCCCATACAGAGCACAGTGCCTTTGAAATCGGTATTGCCCTGCTGTGCCTCCCATACGTTGAGCATCGACACGAAGTTCATCTGCTCGTTGTCCCATGTGGCCAGAGGATAGATGCCGTAAGTCTCTGTGAGTACCTTGTATGTGTCGGCGCTCTGGTTGTGCATGCCGGTAAGTGCCGAGGGGATGTTGAAGAAGCAGCAATTGTGGTCCTCAGTCCAGCAGCGTCCCTTCACGGTGATGGTCTTGTTGGAGTTCACCGCCACACCGTTGTAGATCGGGTGTTTGGAGTAGTCGATATAGTAGCGTCCGGCGAGGTTGGCGCATACGGCCATATACCATCTGTCGTTGCTGAAGAATCCTTTGCCTGTAGTGATACGGCGGTCATTGCTCATGAGGAGGTTCTTGTCGATACGTCCCAGATCGCCCACATAGGTGCAGGCGTGCTGCCACAGGAGGATGTTGCCGCCGTTGCGGTACCACTCGGTCACGAACGGGGTGGCGTCCTGAACGCATGCAGGCTGGTTCCATACATCGTTCTCGCTACCGTTGTCGAGGTCGCGGATATAGAAGAGCACACGCAGATCCTTCAGGTCGTCGGCCGACTTGATATCGCCGAAATAGAGGTAACGGCTGTTGGGATACTCGCTGTGGAACCACAGCCATGCCGAAGCCTCGTCGTCGTCGCCGTTCTGCACCAGTTCCTCAGGTGTGGCGTAGTAGCTTACGAAAGCCACAGCTGTCTTGCCGGCCTTGAGCGATGTGGATACGGGGAGCGATTCTCCAAGCTCGTTGCGTGCCACCAGTGAGAAACTGATCTCGTCGCCGTCGGCCACACCCTTGTATGTGTATGACACAGCGTTGCCGTCCACAATCACATTCTCGGTGTCGCCACCTTTGGTTATGTCGATCTGCACCTCGTCGGCATCAGTGAGGGGAGCCCATGTCAGAACGGCCTCGTAGCCCTCGGCACCTTCACGCTGTGCCACAGCCACCTCGGCAGGAGCTGTAGCGCCGGGACGTGTATATGTTTTTACAATGCCGTCGGAATAAAGCGTGCCGTCGGTCACACGGAACACATATGCGAAACGCACGTTGCTGTCAAGGTCTTTCTGGATAAAGCTCGTCACGTCGCGGGCGTAAGTCTCACGCTGCACGGTAGTGCCCTCCTTAACCACGTCCACCACCATGCTCAGGCCTTCCGGAAGCATAGGCCATGAGAAAGTCACATCTTTCCCTTCAGCGGTCATCTCAATGAGATCCGAACGCACGTCGTCGATATTAAGCGTGGGGGGATCGATTTCCTGGTAGATCGTGTCACCATCCTGTGTGCAGCTCCCGAGCATCAGCATTGCCGCGGCTGCAAGAAAATAGCATTTTTTCATCGGTATTCTAAAAATATTTCTGGTTATGAATTTTCAGTTTAAGGCTTACTGACAGGCAAGAATTTCCAAGCGCAAAAATAGCCTAACACCCGCTTCCCGAACTTAAAAAAATCGTGCATTTCATGTTAAAAATGTTGCATCCGCTCCCATATTTACCTGAATGACCTGCTATTCTCCATATCTGACCGCTTTTTTTCGCCAGAAACCTCCACTGGAAAACAGACGATGCGCCGGGAGCGAAGTGCTCCGGCGCATCGTAAAAATCATATGGAAACGACCTTACCAGCGGAACTGCACGCGGTGGCCGTCGGGATGGTTCTCGAATTTCAGGAGGTAGGTGCGGCTGCCGGCATCCCAGGAGGAGGGATCGGCGGTTTCAACACCATCTACCAGTACGCTGACAGGAGCTTCGGGAAGAAGCACGCGCGCCACGCCGTCGGTATCTATCGGGCTTTTTGCCACAAAGGAGTAAGCGCGTTTGCCGGTCTCTTCGTCTGATTCACGGAACGAGGCGGCAAGCACCTGCGGCTGCCGGGGCTTGGCAACCGCATCAATGTCAAGCAGGAGCGCCTGGCTTCCGGGATTCACAGCCACTTCACCACGCACAGGGAGTTCCGGATTGAACATATCGATGTAGCTTCCTTTCAGCACAAGCGGCTTTGTATCCACACCTTCGTCAACCACTGCCGCTATCGTATAGGGGCCACGCTTCAACAGGAAATCGTTCTTGAACTCGGGACGCACACCTTTGTTCTTAAGCGCATACAGGCGGCTGACAGCCTCAACAAACGCAGCGTCGCCGTTCTTGTTTATGATATGCATCTTAGGATCATCACGCATCACAAGCAGAGTGCCTTTTCCGACCTTATACTCACCTGCGGCGGCATCCTCAGGCACTCCCATAAGGGAGAAGAGATGCTGCGACGGCGCCTTGTAGGAGTTCGAGCCTGTATTCCACCACTCCTGCACGCTCTGGAAAGGATCGGCATCGCTGCCGCAGAATATGAGCATGCCACCTTTCCTTACCCAATCGGCCAGATAGCGGTGCGCATCCTGATCGAGAGGTTTCATATTGGCATATGTCATCAGCAGCACTTTGGTATCGGCAAGTGTGGCGGGGAAAGCGAGATTCTCGATATGCACCGTCTTTACCGGCACGCCGCGTTTCACAAGTGGGAGGGCCAGACCGTAGAAATTGGCAAGCTGCGGATCCTCATAACCGTCATGCTGCGGGAATCGCTGGAACATCAGCGAGTTCGACATGAGCACCCCTATGCCGCCGGTTCCGGAAACCTTGTTGTCGCTCACGGGCATCTTGTTGAGCGCGTTGACCATCACCTGCATCTGCGCTGAATAGAAGCGCGGTATGCGGGTCTTCTCGTCGCTGTCGGCACTCGTGCGGTACAACCCCTCGTAAATACGTTCGGGCCACGGCATTATCTCGTAGTCGGCCACGCCGGGATAGAGGAGCTGAGCCACAAAGGTGGCCTGGTAGTTGCGTTTGTAATCGTCCCAGTCCTTGGCGCGGTCCTCTATGGGATCGGTAAGGAAGAACATCTTGCGGCCTGTGGGCGCCGTCATCGACTCCATCGACCCGTATTCAAGATATGCCGTCTCGAACACGCGCTCTTTCTGCACGCCGTTGAAGAAATTGGGCTCGCGCGATGTGCCTGTCCATACCTGGGCGATATAGCCGTCAACACAAGGGAGCGATGCGAGGCTCGCCTCGGGGCTTACTATCTGCCACTGCGAATAGTTGACCAGCGAATGGGTGGGGACATAGCACTTTATGTCGCGGCCGAGCGAGCGCCCATATTCCTTGGCGTAGGTGAACACCTCGTTGAGGGCACGGTAATACAGGTGGTATTTCAGTTTGTTAGCCAGGTATGTGGCTTCGGGAGATTCATGCTGCGGACGCCAGTCGGTGCCGTAATACTCTTTCCATTCCTTCTTGAAAGCGTCGCTGTAGCCTGCGCGCGCCCAGAATTCGGGTTCCTCCATGAAGATCGCATCCACTCCGGCATCTATCACCCGCTTCACATGGCGCTCCTTCATATACTTGAGGAAATTCTCGGAGGGCACGATATAGGGGACCATATGTCCGTGCCAGATCGTATCGCCCCGCTGCGTCACCTGCCCTTCGTCGAGATGGCGCTTGCCGTCCCACCGGCCGGTGAAATAGTCCTGATACTCTCCCCAGGCGATACCGGTCATGAAATGCACCGTATAGCCGCGGTCTTTCCAGCTTTTCACCCGTTCCTCGAAGGTCTGCTTGCCTCTTTTCTTATCGCTCGGATTTCCTCCGACACCATAGACCATCACCGCATCGGCGCGGTTGTCGATCGTCGGTCTCCACTCGCGTGAGGTCTGGAATGTGGTCTTCACCCCGTCATCGCCGGCTTTCGGGGATTTTTTTGCAGCCGCATCCACCGGGAGAAGTCCCAAGGCACAGATGAGAGGGCCGGCTCCCAGATACTTGAATTCTTTTTTTAAAGTCATGGTACTATAGTTTTCTCCCTCTGGCAGGGAGCTGATTAAAGACTTTGCAGGTGCGCGACATCAATGTCGCGCACCTGCAAAGTTAAGGATTTATTTCGCAAATAAAAAGCTGTTCACGTCACATCAGCATGGGAGCGATGCGGTGAAGGGCGGCGACAAACGCCTCTGCCTCCTCACGGGTATTGTAAAGGCCGAAAGACGCACGCACCGTACCCTCTATGCCGAGCGATTCCATCAGCGGCTGTGCGCAATGGTGCCCCGTGCGCACGGCTATGCCGAGCTTGTCGAGAAGCATGCCGGTATCGTAATGGTGGGCATTCCCCAGCAGGAACGAGATCACGGCACATTTGCCGGGAGCCGTACCGAAAATGCGCATGCCGGGTATTTTCTCCATTTCGGCGGTGGTCCATTCAAGCAGCTCATGCTCGTGCGCCTCTATCGCCTCCATCCCTATGGCGCTTACATAGTCAATGCATGCCGAGAATGCGGCGATATCCACAAAGTCGGGGGTACCTGCCTCGAACTTGAACGGCAGTTCGGCATATGTGGTCTTCTTGAAGCTCACATGCGAGATCATCTCCCCTCCCCCCTGGTATGGAGGCATCTTCTCAAGCCACCGCTCCTTGCCGTAAAGCACACCCACACCGGCCGGGCCATACATCTTGTGGCTCGAGAAGGCGTAGAAATCGGCATCGAGGTCGCGCATGTCCATCTTCATGTGCGGGGCGGCCTGCGCGCCGTCCACAAGCACTGGCACACCCATGGAGTGGGCATAGCTCACCATCTCCTTTATGGGGTTCACTGTGCCGAGCACATTGGAGACATGGCATACCGCCACCAGACGGGTGCGCTCGCTGAACAGATTGCGGTACTGCTCGAGGTCAAGGCTTCCGTCGGGATGCATCGGCACCACACGCAGCCCTATGCGTTTGCGCGTGCCGAGAAGCTGCCAGGGCACTATGTTGGCGTGGTGCTCCATGACGGTGAGTATTATCTCGTCGCCGTTCTCCATGAAGCTCCCGAAACTCGAGGCCACGAGGTTTATCCCCTCAGTGGTGCCGCGGGTGAAAATGATCTCTGAAGTGGAAGCGGCGTTGATATATGAGCGCACTTTCTCACGCGTGGCCTCCTGCATGCCTGTGGCTTCCTGCGATATGGAGAACACCCCGCGGTGCACATTGGCCTTGTGGTTGTAATACATGTCGTCGACAGCCTCCACCACAGAGCGTGGTGTCTGCGATGTCGCCGTATTGTCAAGATATATAAGCGGCTTGCCGTAAACAGTGCGGCCGAGTATGGGAAAATCACGCCTCAGCGCTTCAACATCGTAGCTCATAACCAATATTTTTTATCAATCGGAGCAACCGGAGGCACACTCTGAGCATCCGGCCTTCACCCCGGCAAAACGGCGGTCCACCATATGGCGCAGGCGGTCGCGGAGAGGCTCGAGACTTATGGTGTCTATCACATCCACCATGAACGCCTGCATGAGCATGCGGCGCGCCTCATCCTCGGGTATGCCGCGTGTGCGCATATAGAACAGGGCGTTCTCGTCGACCTGTCCCGTGGTGGCGCCGTGCGAACATTTCACATCGTCGTTATAAATCAGCAGCTGCGGCTTGGCATGCATCCGCGCCCCTTTCGAGGCGAGCATATTGCGGTTGCTCTGGTATGCCTCAACGAATCTGGCGCCGTGGCACACCTCGATACTACCTTCAAACGCCCCCTCGGCATCATCGTCGAGCACATATTTCAGCAACTGATTACTGCGTCCGTGATCGGCGGCATGACGGATCATGGATGAATTGTCAATATGCTGCCGGTCGGAACCGATAGCCATCGCTGACAGACGGGTGGAGGCATGTTCGCCGGTCACATCTATATAAAAATCATTGCGTGTCACCCCGTTGGTAAGGGTGGCGCCGCATATATGCAGTTCGGATCCCCTCTCCTGACGTGCGAAAAGCTGGCTGCGGCGTGAGGTGGAGGCGTTTGACTCCTCTATGTCGTACCACTCCACACGGGCGCCTTCAGCCGCGAATATCTCCACGACTTCGGAACTGAGGCAAGGTGCCTCGCTTCCCTGTGTGTGGTCACATTTCAATACAGCCACATGGCTCTCCGCTTCGGCCACCACGAGTACCCTGCGGGGTGCAAGAAGAGGCGCCGAAGTATGGAATATGTCGATAAGCTGCACCGCTTTCTCCAGACGGGTACCCCGGGCGACATGGATGAAAACACCATCCTGCACAAGCATGGTGTTCAGTGCCACCGACGCGTCTGACAGAGGAGCCGCTTTCCCGTAATATTTTTCCACCAGGGAGGGCATTTCGCGGGCAGCCTGCGCAAGAGAGCATACGGTAAGACCTGCGGGAAGGTTCTTGAGCAGCGTGGAGGTGGGCACAAAACGGTCGTTTACCACCACGGCGAGGAGGGTCGACAGATTCGGCACACCGCACCTGAACGACGCGCCCACGTCAACCGGCATGTTCACACGGTTGATATTGACGCCGAAATCGGGGGCGAACATCCCGTCGACGGAGGTCTTCTCGTACCCTTCGTCACCGCGCACAGGGAAACGTCCCGCACGGGCGAGAGCCCCCGCGGCTTCCCCGCGCATGGCGTTGAGCGCTCCGGCCGAATGGGCGTCAAGCTCTTCCGCATGCCCGCGGTACAGGTCCAGATATTGGTCAACGGCGTTGCTCATCGGTTCTCCTCCTTTATCCAGTCGTAGCCTTTCTCCTCAAGTTCGAGCGCAAGCTCGGGACCGCCGGTGCGCACGATGCGTCCCTTGTAGAGCACATGCACGAAATCGGGCTTTATATAATCGAGCAGGCGCTGATAGTGGGTTATGACAATGGTGGCGTTCTGCGAAGTCTTGAGCTGGTTCACACCTCCCGCCACAATGCGGAGGGCGTCGATGTCGAGGCCGGAATCGGTCTCGTCCAGAATGCTCAGACGCGGCTCAAGCACCGCCATCTGGAAGATCTCGTTGCGTTTTTTCTCACCTCCCGAGAACCCCTCGTTTACCGAGCGCGACGCGAGTTTGTTGTCAAGCTCCACAATGGCGCGTTTCTGGCGCATAAGTTTCAGGAACTCCCCTGCCCCGAGCGGCTCTTCATGGAAATATTTACGTTTGGCGTTTACAGCGGCACGCATGAAATTCACCATCGATACCCCGGGGATCTCCACAGGATACTGGAACGAAAGGAAAAGCCCTTCATGGCTGCGGTCCTCGGGAGAGAGCGAAAGGAGGTCTATGCCGTGGAATATGGCGCTTCCGCGTGTCACAGTGAAGGCGGGGTTACCGGCGAGCACACTCGAAAGGGTGGATTTGCCTGAGCCGTTGGGTCCCATTATGGCATGCACCTCTCCGGGGCGGATCTCCAGGTCTATCCCCCTGAGTATCTCTTTGTCTTCAACTTTGGCATGAAGGTCGGTGACCTTCAGAAGTATATCGTTCATAACAGATCGCTTAATCAATGTTACTAATTTTTGTCGGAGCCATGATCACCCTACAGAGCCTTCAAGGCTTATCTGCAGCAGTTTCTGTGCCTCCACGGCAAACTCCATCGGCAGTTTGTTCATCACCTCTTTGGCATAACCGTTCACGATAAGGCCCACAGCCTCCTCGGTGGGTATGCCGCGTTGGTTGCAGTAGAAGATCTGATCTTCGGAGATCTTTGATGTGGTGGCTTCATGTTCCACGATGGCGGTGGGGTTCATCACATCTATATATGGGAATGTATGGGCGCCGCAGTCGGATCCGAGCAGCAGCGAATCGCACTGCGTGTAGTTTCTCGCCCCCTCGGCGGCCGGGGTCACCTTCACCAGACCGCGGTATGAGTTCTCGCTGAAGCCGGCCGAGATACCTTTCGACACGATTGTGGAGCGGGTATTGCGCCCGAGATGTATCATCTTGGTACCGGTATCGGCCTGCTGATGGTTGCGTGTGAGAGCCACTGAGTAGAATTCCCCAACGGATCCTTCCCCCATGAGCACACAAGAGGGATATTTCCAGGTGATGGCGGATCCGGTCTCCACCTGCGTCCAGCTCAGCTTGGAGTAATCACCGCGGCACAGACCGCGCTTGGTCACGAGGTTGTATATGCCCCCGCGGCCATCCTTGTCGCCGGCATACCAGTTCTGCACGGTGGAATATTTCACCTCGGCACGGTCCTCCACTATGATCTCCACAATGGCGGCATGCAACTGGTTCTCATCGCGCATCGGGGCGGTGCACCCCTCGAGATAGCTTACATAAGCATCGTCATCGGCCACGATCAGCGTGCGCTCGAACTGACCTGTTCCCGAAGCGTTTATGCGGAAGTAGGTAGACAGCTCCATCGGACACCGCACCCCTTTGGGGATATACACGAAAGAGCCGTCGGAGAACACCGCGGAATTCAGGGCGGCATAGAAGTTGTCTTTGTACGACACCACCGACCCGAGATATTTCTTTATAAGATCGGGGTAATCCTTTATGGCCTCGGATATGGAACAGAATATGATCCCCTTCTCGGCGAGAGCCTCCTTGTGGGTGGTCTTCACCGACACAGAATCCATCACGGCGTCCACGGCCATGCCGCTCAGCTGTTTCTGCTCCTGCAGGGGTATGCCGAGACGGTCGAACGTCTTCAACAGTTCGGGATCGACATCATCAAGACTTTTCGGCCCCTCCTTCTTCACAGGGGCGGCATAATAGCTTATGGCCTGGAAATCGATATCAGGCATGCGGAGATGCCCCCATTTGGGAGGTGTCATCGTGAGCCAGTGGCGGTAAGCCTTAAGGCGGAAATCAAGCATCCATTCCGGCTCCCCCTTCTTCCGGGAGATAAGACGCACTACCTCCTCGCTCAGCCCGACAGGTATCTTGTCGGTATCTATATCGCTAACGAAGCCATATTTGTAGTCGCTCTCGGTCACCTCCTTCAACACGGAGGTGTCCTGGCTCCCCATTGCGGGGCACCCGGCGCCTGCGGCAACGCTGTCGCCCATATTCCTGTTCTTATTTTCTAAATCTTCCTTGTTCATATCCGGAAAGTGCACCGCCAATGCGGCCGGCACACATGTATATCTTCTTATTCTGAAAAATCAACAACCGCAGGGTCACGATAGTTTTCCGACTACGCCGGAAAGGGTATCGGCCCCATGTTCCATTGCCCATCCGAGCACTTTGGGCGCAAGCCCCATCACCGCTTCCACGGCATGTCCGTTGAAAATCGTGCTGTGCTTGCAGACATCAGCCGAGGGCTTGACTATGACCCAGAGATTAAGCGCCAGACTCAGCAGCACCATCCACTCGAAAAGGCAAAACAGCGCACCGGCCACACGATCGAGAAACCCTATCTGCAACGCGTGGGTGACACCACGCAGAAAACGCGCCACCATCTTTACCAGCGCATATCCCGCAATAAAGAGTATTACTCTGGAAAGCACTGTATAAAAATAATCTTTGTCCGGAGTGGTGCCGGCGGAATCCGCCGCAGCGACACTGTTGCCGTTCTCAAGAAACGCGGCAAGCCAGTCGCCTCCGAAACGGCATGCGATGATTCCGGCCACGATGGCGGCAAGCCCTCCGAGCTGAAGCACAATCCCTTTGCGCCATCCCATGAAAGCACTGCCCAGAGCCACGGCCAGTATTATTATGTCCACTACTGTCATATGTCGTAAAATCAGGCGACCGCCCGTACAGCCACCGTTTTCCACCGCAAAATTACTCAATTCCCGCCATTCCGCCAACTAAAAACATTGAGGCTCGAAAACAGCTTGCATATGTACATTCCGACAGGATTGCACAGCCATGACCGCATCAGGGGAAGCATTTAAAACAAGTATTAATTTTATTAACTCTTTTTAACGAATGGGGGGGGTAATTTGGGCAATAATCCTTAACTTTGCCACATCAAGTATTATTTTTTGATTTAAAAACCTAAGGAACAGGATAAACCTTTATTTTCTATATATATTTCACCTTAAACTACAATGAAGATGCCGGCGATGCCGCCGTATGAAATCCGTCATATGGCGTTGCACCTCCTGTGAAGATCCTCAACAGCACACATCAGCCAGTCTCACAGAGGGAAACAGGAGTGCCTTTCATCCCAGTCTCACATGCCGTTTATCTCCATTTCCGCACCATCCCACAAAAAAATCGCCGAAATTAGTTATGTATTCCAAAAATAATTCTTACCTTTGTGCGCTCCAAAGCAATTCAGCCATCTGCCGACGCTGAAAATGCCTTTCCCACAAAGGATGCTTTTACGGAGACTTCGGGGTGTAGCACAGTTGGCAGCGCGCCACGTTCGGGACGTGGAGGTCGGAA
>CADFRV010000043.1 GCA_902836725.1 Muribaculaceae bacterium | reverse complement strand
ATAGATTGTTGTATTCCGGTTTTATCGGACAGCAATATTATGGAATAAAACCGGGAACACGGACGCGGTGCCACATAGGTGCCGCGTTCGTGTTCCGTAATTGTGGGGTGGGGAGGGGGTCAGTTGACCTCGTCGTCGCCATACTCCCATCCGAGATCCTCGATGGTGTCGCCGTCATCATCGCCCCATTCTTCGTCGAGGTAGTCTTCCTCATCGGGTTCGTCGATGCTCTCCTCTTCCGGCACACTTTCGAAGATGAACTCGTCTTCCTCGCGCACACGGTGGTGACCGTCGAGCGGACGGTGGGTGATGGGTATCTCTTCAATGAGGTTCGCGTCGTCGTTGATAGCTTTCCAGAGCGCATCCTTGAGCTCGGTAAGCCCCTCGCCAGTTACGGCCGAAATGAATACCGTGGGCAGATCGTCGGGGAGTGTGGGGGCTATCTCGGCTTTCAGTTCCTCGTCGAGCATATCGCTCTTGGAGATGGCGAGCACCCTCTGTTTGTTCATGAGTTGCGGGTTGAACCGGCGCAGTTCCTCAAGCAGTACCTCATACTGTTGTTTGATGTCGTCGGCATCGGCAGGCACCATAAAAAGAAGCACTGCGTTTCGCTCTATGTGGCGGAGGAAGCGCAGACCAAGGCCGCGCCCTTCGCTCGCGCCCTCTATGATGCCGGGTATGTCGGCCATGACAAACGATCTGTTGCCGCGATATTCCACAATGCCAAGCTGCGGTTCCATAGTAGTGAACGGGTAGTCGGCGATTTTCGGGCGGGCGGCAGACACTGAGCTGAGGAGGGTTGATTTCCCGGCATTCGGGAAACCGACAAGACCCACGTCGGCAAGCAGTTTCAGCTCCATGATTATGGTTTTCTCGATGGCTGGCTGTCCCGGCTGCGCGTAGCGTGGAGTGCGGTTTGTGGCCGATTTGAAATGCCAGTTGCCGAGGCCGCCTTTGCCGCCGCGCAGGAGCTTTACCTCCTGGCCGTCGTCTGTCACCTCACAGAGGAATTCTCCGGTTTCGGCATCGAACACCACTGTTCCGCAGGGCACCTCAACGATCTGGTCCTCGCCGTCTTTGCCGAAACTGCGTCCGGCCGAACCGCTCTGTCCGTTTCCGGCGAAGATATGCCGGCGGTAGCGCAGGGGGAGGAGTGTCCACATGTTTTTGTTGCCACGCAATATCACATGGCCTCCGCGTCCGCCGTCTCCTCCGTCGGGGCCACCTTTGGGCACATATTTAGCGCGATGGAAATGGCGTGAGCCGGCTCCGCCTTTGCCTGAGCGGCAAAGAACTTTTACATAATCAATGAAGTTTGAATCTGCCATATCTGGGTTGTATGAATTTTAGAGGGTGTTTAATAATATCTGTTAATTAGGGGTGTTCAACTTTGTAAAACGCTAAAACTTCGCTCTTTTAGGCCAATTTCGAGCTTTTTGTCGGTCACGATGCCCGCATCGCTCCCTCCTCAAAACTCAAAATTGCCTCTAAAATAGCTTGTTAGCGTTTAACATCTATTATTAAACACCCTCTTAACAGGTAATAGATCCTCGCCTGGATATTATTTTTATTGTTGAATGTAAAACGCACGGAAGGATCAATTTGTTAGCGAGCGGTGATGTTTCATCAGCTCCTGTGCATGTCTGAAATCGGCCGGTGAGCCTATGTCGATCCATGTGCCGCTGATGGGATAGAATGTCACCTTCATCTGTTGCTGCATGGCGGCCTCTATCAGTGTGGTGGCGTCGGTGCGTTCGTCGGGGTTGAGGGCATTCAGCACGAAGTTGTTGAAAATGTATATCCCCGCGTTTGCGAAGTGTGAGTATGTGGGCTTTTCCTGGAGTGCCGTCACGCGGTCTCCATCGGTGGTCAGGATGGCATATGGCACCGACACCGTGTATGGTATGGCCGCGATGGTTATGTCGGCTTCCGCATGGATGTGGCGCAGATACATCTCTTCCAGGTCCACCGTGGTGAGCAGGTCGGAGTTCATCACGAGCGTGCATCCGTTGTCCGGTCTGGCCACCAGTGCCGCCGCGCCTATTGTGCCGAGGGGTTTGTCCTCCTCCACGCACTTTACCTCTATGCCGTGGCGCGGTACTGAGAAATAATCCTTTATCTGTTCCGAAAGGTATCTTACAGTAACTGTGACATCCGTAATGCCTGCGTGCGACAGGCGCTCGATGTTGTAATCTATGATCGGACGCCCGTCAATCTCGAGCAGCGGTTTTGGAGTCGATAGCGTGAGCGGGCGCAGTCGTTCCCCCTTTCCTCCTGCCATAAGTATGGCGCTCATGGGGAGAAGCGTATATTGTGCCGACAGATCTATGAGCCGTGTTATCCTCCCTTCCGGGTCAAGTTCCGGAAGCAGTTTCAGGTTTTTCGCACGTGCGTTTCTGATGGTATGCAGCCTCTCGAGCGGCGGATCTCCGGCGCCTACCGCACTGAACGCAGTGTTCATTATGCGCCATACGGGATGGTCAAGCGAGGCTCCGCCGAGCAATCCTCGTCGTATGTCGCCGTCGGTAAGTGTGCCGAGCATTACGCCTGATACAGGGTCGGTCACGAGGAGCGTCATCACTCCCCCTGAGAGATCGTTGATGCGTCTGAGCGCCTCGCCGATGTTTTCGTTCTTTTGTATTATATGTTTTTCCACAGGTCTGTCATTTGTTTTTTGAGGAGATCAGAGCTTCAGCCACCATCCAGTCTACGGGTGTATCGAGATCTATCGAGCGGTCGGCAGGCATCTCGCACGGTATGCGTCTCGGGAAACTTCCCATCGGCATATTGGCGAGCGACACCGGGTTTATGGCATAGACAGCCCCGTTGAACTCCCATGCGCGCGGTGCGTCCTGCCGGCGGGTGAAGAGGCCGTCCCCTTTCGATATACGTAATGCACCTGTATAGGGATCGGTCTCGAAACAGTTGTAATACGGGTTTGCGGAGGCTTCTTTTACAGTGACCGCCATATCGGGAAGTTCCTGCTCGTAGACGGATATGCATTTCTCTACATCCTCCACGGTGCGGAACGGCGATGTGGGCTGCAGCAGCAGTATATAGTCGAACTCCGTGCCGGCTTTCCGTGCCGTATCGGCGGCATGCAGCATCACCTCGCGTGAGCCGGCCTGGTCGGTGGCCAGTTCCGCGGGACGGCGGTATGAGGTTTTCAATCCGCAGCTTTCGGCGACATCCGCGATCTCGTCGCTGTCTGTCGACACCATGATGTTTTCCTGCGGCCATCCGTGCTTCCGGCAAAGTTCCGTGGCGGTATCGATGCTGTATGCGATTAGGGGTTTCCCTCCGAGTGGCTTGATGTTTTTGCCCGGGATACCTTTGCTTCCTCCGCGTGCGGGTATGATTATCAACGGTTTCACTGTCTGTGGATTTTAATATGTGACTGGTGTGTCGTAGAAACGCTTGGTCGCCAGACGGTCAAGCGGGAAAGTTGCCAGAGTGTCGGCGATGTTCCGTGCTGTGCCCGGTTTCCGGTATGGATTTGGAGCCTCGGCGGCTATGAGGCGTCCTTTGTCTGAAAGCGCCAGGGAAATGGCGTCCGCTATTTCTTCCGCCGTATCGCCGCAGTGGAATACCGAGGCCGCGGCCGTGCGCCCGCGTTGGCGCATCCCTATGTCTACAGTCGGTATATGTGCAGATGGCACCTCCACTATCCCGCTTGACGAGTTGCCGATTACGGCGCCTATATGTTTCAGTGCCGAGAGATAGCGGCGGCGCCCAAGCGATGGCACCACGGCGCACCTTCCGGGGTGTTGTGCCGCATATCTGTTGATCAGGCTGATTATGTCGGCCCCACCGGGATCGTTGTTGGGGTATGTGAACAGCATCAGGGAGGAGGGGAAACGGTCGAGCGCCTCGAGAAGCGCGCGGCATCTTTCGGCAGGGGTGGCCGCACTGTCAAGAGTGGCGGGGTGGTAGGTCACCAGAAGGGTGTCCGTTCCGATATGTATCCCGGTGAAACTTTCCAGTTCCTCTACGGAGGCTTCATCAGGAAGCTCCATGAGATTCTCCACGCCGAGTGCTCCGAAATTGAACACACGCGATGGATCCTCTCCCATCTGTATCACCCTCCTGCGATAGTCTTCGGTGGCGGTGAAATGCAGTGCCGACAGTTTGGTGAGCGCATGGCGTATGTTGTCATCGAAAGCTCCCTCCGAGATTTCTCCCCCGGCAATATGTGCCAGCGGCAGACGCAGTATGGTGGCGGCTGTGGCCACGGGCAGCATCTCGTATCTGTCACCCAGTATGAGAACTATGTCGGGACGGATTTCGCTGAATGCGTCGGCCATTCCGGTGAGGCAGCGGGCCGAGGCAGCGGCGGTTTCCAGGGGTGATGTGTCTTTGCCGTCAGCTGAAAGCATCGGCACGCGGGCGGCGACCTCCACACCGTCGGCTATGATCTCGTCGACTGTGTTGCCGAATGCAGGGTGCAGGTGCATGTTGGTGGCAATGACTGCTGTTTCCGTATCTGTGCGCTGCTGCAGCTCCTTCACCACTCCGTGCAGGAGGCCCCAGTCGGCGCGGCAACTTGTCACGACGGCTATCTTCCGTTTTCTTTCATTCGTCTTCTCGGCCATTCTGTAAGGGTCTGATATTATTGGGAGAATTGCCTCAGCATAGGGTGAGGCGCGAGGTAGCGGAGAGGAGCGATGCCGCATGCGACAGTTGCCCGGAGGTCACGGCTTCTATCTCGGATCTTACTTTTTCGGCCGGTGGCACCTCTCCGGTTATCAGCGCCGAGTGTGCCGCCGACAGGATGTTCTGTTCCATCGAAGCGGCCGCCACGGTGAGTTGCCCGAGATACTGTTTCTTTGCCGCGGCGAGGCGCCGTCCTTCCGGCGGGTTGCGGCGCAGTTCATCGATGATGTGCGCGGTAAGCTCGCTGCAGCGCGGCATGTCTTCAGGGCCGCAGCCGAAATATGCGGTGAACAGTCCGCAGTCGGCCATCAGCGACAGGGATGCGTCAGCCGAGTAGACAAGTCCGCGGCGTTCCCGCAGTTCGGTATTCAGCAGCGAGTTCATCCCCGGCCCTCCGATGATATTGGTAAGGAGTGCGAGAGGTGTGCGCATATCGGAGAATATGCCTGGCACCTGCGCTCCTATTACGGTATGCGCCTGATGTGCGCCGGTCTCTTTCGATTCGGCGAACTGCGGCAGCAGGGATGGGGAGGGCGTTTCCGCTGTGGATATGCCATTTCCGGGTGTAGCTCCTGTGCCCGTTTCCGCGAAATACCTGCCTATAACGGCGCTTGCGCGTGCGGGAGATTCCGATCCGCAGTAGAAAAGCACCATTCCGGCGGGGGTAAAGCGTTCGTTGACAAACGTCCGGCATGTTTCCGAAGTGAAGCCTTCCAGGTTCTTTTCAGTCCCGAGGATAGAGTGGCCGAGCGGTGATCCGGCGAAAATGCGGTTTTCAAACTCGTCGAACACCAGTTCCGCAGGGCTGTCGAGATAGCTGCTTATCTCTTCGCACACAACCTCGCGTTCTTTCGCAAGCTCCCGTTCGGGGAATGTGGCGTTGGAGGCCAGATCGGCAAGAAGCTGTGCTGCGCGTGCCAGATTTCCTTTAGGGAAAATTGTGTAGAAGGTTATCTCCTCTTTGGTAGTGAAAGCGTTCAGCTCGCCCCCTACAGCCTCCATGCGGCTGTTGATGTGGTGGGCTCGACGGCGGGTGGTGCCTTTGAAGATTGTATGTTCCACAAAGTGCGCCAGCCCGTGGAGCGCCGTGCCGGTCTCGTAGCGGCTTCCCCCTTTTACGGTAAAACCGAAGCACCCCACCGGAGTACGTGCCTGCATGCAGATAAGGGTGTGTCCGGTGGGAAGCGTGAAGTATTTTACAGGTTCCTGTGATCTTTCAGACATTTTCGGGGTCGTTAGGTTCGCGCCATACTCCGTCGGCCTTCAGCAGTCCCACAAGCTCTTCCACTGCGGTTTCGGCAGGGATATTTTTCAGGACCGGCTTCTTGCCCCGGTAGAGCGATATGTTTCCTTTGCCGGCACCGACATAGCCGTAGTCGGCGTCAGCCATCTCTCCGGGGCCGTTGACGATGCATCCCATCACGGCGATTTTCAGTCCTTTGAGATGTGAGGTGGCGCTTTTTACTTTCTGCACGGTCTCGCTCAGGTTGAAGAGTGTGCGTCCGCATCCGGGACACGATACGAATTCCGTGCGCGATACACGGCGGCGTGCCGCCTGGAGTATGCCGAGTGACAGACGGGTGCGGTCTTCGTCAGTCAGGCTGTCGGCCTTGAGGTCGATGCCGTCTATAAGTCCGCGCATGAGCAGTGTGCCGAAATCAGCGGCAGCACGTATAGTGACCGTTTCCGGTACCAGTCCGCTGTAGTCAAGCCGCGCCATCACCGGATTATGCAATCCCATAAGATTCAGCCTGTGTACAGCGGCCGAGATCTCTCCTGTCGGATCGGGATGTGACGAGCTTATGACTATTATTTTCCCGCCGTTTGTGCTTTCTGCCTTGAAGTCGGGAGAGAGTATTTCTGCGGCGGTATATTCCGTGCAAGCCGCTTCATCCACCGGGTCGAAACCTGCCACCACAGGCACATTGGTGCCTCCGCAGATACCTACAGCCTCTGTATGGCGGCGGAATGCCGGATCGTCATGCATCAGCCTGTTGTCGGTCTCGGCATTGATGGCGGGAGCATCGGCGCGTGCCGTAATGTAATCCACAAGCTCGCGTGCCACCGGAATCTCACATTCCGGCTCCTCGCTCAGCGATACCCTCACTGTGTCTCCCGTACCCTCGGCAAGAAGTGTGCCGATGCCTACGGCGGAACGCACGCGGCCATCCTCGCCGTCGCCTGCTTCGGTCACGCCGAGATGCAGCGGGAAATGCATGTCTTCCGCATCCATGGCGTGGATAAGAAGGCGCACGGTGTGCACCATCACTACCGTGTTGCTCGCCTTTATGGAGATCACGATGTCGGAAAAGTCATGGTGGCGTGCCACACGCAGAAACTCCATGGCGCTCTCCACCATTCCCGCGGGGGTGTCGCCGTAGCGGCTCATGATGCGGTCGGAGAGGGAGCCGTGGTTCACGCCTATGCGTACAGCCGTGCCGTGACTTTTGCACAGTTCGAGGAACGGCCCGAATACGGCTTCGATCCTGCCGAGTTCCCGGGCGTACTCCTCGTCGGTGTATTCGAGTTTTACGAAAGTTCTCCCCGGATCCACGAAGTTGCCGGGATTGATGCGCACCTTGTCCACCTCCTCTGCGGCGGCGAATGCGGCTTTGGGGTTGAAATGTATGTCGGCCACAAGCGGTATCTTACAACCGCGTTCATGGAGGCGGCGGCGTATCTCGCCCATGGCGTGGGCTTCACGTTCGCCCTGGGCGGTAAGCCGGTCAATGTCGGCTCCTGCGGCGGCAATGCGCAATACCTGTTCCACCGATGCGTCCACATCTGTTGTGGTGGTATTGTTCATCGACTGCAGGCGGATGGGATATTCCCCGCCGGTGAGTACACCCCCTATGTCTGTCACCGACGAGTGGCGGCGCTTGTAATTGAAAACACTCATATGTGGTCTCCCTGAAATGATGCCGGTCAGTTTACCTTGAAGTCGTATTTGATTTCCTTGAGATCCTGGTTGGCCTTTACGATCTTTTTGCCGAGACCGTCGCGCCAGGTATTGTATCTGTCTGCCACATCCTTGTCGGTGAGCGCAATGATGCGTGTGGCGAGCACGGCCGCATTCATGGCGCCGTCGATGCCGGTAGCGGCCACAGGGATGCCCGGGGGCATCTGTGCTACGGAAAGGAGGGCGTCCTCACCCTGCAGGGTGGCGCTCAGGGGCACACCGATCACAGGGAGCGGGGTGATGGCGGCGATGACTCCGGGGAGGGCGGCAGACATGCCGGCTCCGGCGATGATTACCTTCACGCCGCGGGCGGCAGCGTTTTTTGCGAAATCCGCCACCTCTTCGGGGGTGCGGTGGGCTGACAGTGCCAGCATCTCGAACGGTATCTGCATGCCGTCGAGGTAGTCGGCGGCTTTTTTCATTACGGGAAGGTCTGAGGTGCTTCCCATTATAATGCTAACGGATGGGTTCATATGTAACTGTTCAAAATTATTTTATTTACTGGTCAATGGAACGAGGGGATGGCGGCGGCCTGCAGCAGCCATGCGGGGAGAAAGACACACAGGAAACCGTTGAGAAATCCCGCTCCTACCTGCAGAAGGGTGTGGCGCCCGAGTATCAGGCGCGAGGTGCACACGCCCCCGGCGAGGATAACAGCTGTCACGAATTCCCATTGCAGGTTCGTGACGGAGTTGCCGCTGCTCATCAGGAAGAATACCATGGCGCACAGGGCTCCCATGCCGGTGGCATGTCCGCTGATCTTCCACCAGCGGTTCACAATGGTGAGGATCACAAGCGCGAGGGCACCCCCGACCATAAACATGGTGAGCCACTGGGGCGCATGCACCATGTGGTAGTATATCCCTGTGCCGAGGTAACAGAGTATGCAGATGAAGTATGGCCATCCGCGCTCGGCGCGCTCGTTGAGCATGGGATCTTTTACGGCTCCGAGGTGCGAGAGAAGGAAGATGCCTATGACAGGCACAATGCAGGTGGCCACGAAAGTCACCGCAATTACTATCAGTTTCGCTTTCTCAGGGCTGTAGCACAGGTATGAGAGGAACATGGCGAGCAGGATGCCGTATGTGCCCATCAGCAACGGGGAGAAGAGGGCTGACAATACCCTGGCTATGGTGGTAAGGAACTTCATTGTATCGGTCTTTTTTTGTTCATGACTTACTTGTTCTTTCTGTGTCGGAGGAACCGGATGCGTGCTGTCAGGAGGTCTGTTTGCGCAGGCGCGCAACCTGGAAGCCCATCGTTTCCCTGTATTTTGCTACCGTGCGCCGCGCGATTGCCAGTCCCTCCTTCTCAAGGAGCAGTGTCAGCTCGCGGTCGCTCAGCGGTTTGTTTTTGTCTTCATGCTCTATGGCGGATCTTATCACCGCCATCACACGGTTTGCGGTCACCGACTCGTCGTCCTCGCGTATCCTTTCGTTGAAAAACTTCTTCAAGGGATATATTCCGCGCAGTGTGGCCACATATTTTCCCTGTGTGGCCCGTGAGATCACCGAGAGGTTGTAGCCTGTGAGGGAGGCCACATCCTTGAGCACCATCGGCCTTATGTCCTCCTCGTCTTCCGTGATGAAGAAACGGTGCTGGAGTTTCACTATTGCGCCCATCACATTGAAGAGGGTCTGCTGGCGCATGTTCACTATCTTGATGAAGTTGCGGGCATCCTCGCGCTTGGCTCTCAGAAAGGCACGTGCCTCCTCGGCCTGTCTTCCCACGCTTTTCCCCACGCTGTCGTCCTCGGCGAATGTGGCCTCCACCCTCAGTTCCGGCACGCGGTTGAGCAGGGTGAGGGTAAGCTGCCCGTCCTCGGTGGCTTCAACGCTGAAATCAGGGGTTATGCCGCGGCTGCTGTGTTCCATGCGGCCGTCCGGCACCCCTCCTCCCGGTTTGGGATCGAGGTGCCTTATTATCTCCGCGGCCTCTTCCACGGCATCGGTATCTATGCCCAGACGGGTGGCGATGCGTGAATAGTGCTTTTTTGCGAAAAGGTCGAAGTATGAGTTTACGATCTCTATGGCTGTGACTGTGGCGGTGGTGCGCGGCATGCGTTTCAGCTGCAGCAGCAGGCAGTCGCGCAGGTCTACGGCTCCCACGCCGGGAGGGTCGAGGCTGCGCACCATCTCGCGGATGCGTTTTATTTCATCTGCAGAGACTTCGATGCCGCTTTCTATGGTCATGTCGTCGGCCAGCGCCTGCACCGACCGGGTCATGTATCCGTTCGAGTCGATGCTTCCCACGATGTAACGCGCGATTTCCGCGCCTTTTTCATCGAGATCGAGTTCGGCCACCTGTGCCATCAGCCGTTCTGTAAGTCCCTCTCCGTCGGAGGCTACACTCTGTTCCGGATAAGGGAAATCGCGGTCTGACGTATGGCGCCTTGTACCGGCTGTGACGGGATTTCCCGTCGCTGACAGATAGTCAGGCATATCATCTTCCGATCTGAAATCGGCTCGCTGCATCTCGTCGGGTGTCTCGTTGAATTCGTTGCCGTCTTCTGTGGCTGTGGCATGGGTGTCAGCCTCTTCGGGATGTTCTTCCACAGCTTCCAGCGCAGGCATTTCATCGAGGGCGCGCTGCACCTCGTCTTCCACTTCCGGCCCCGTCATCTCGAGCATGCGCACAAACTGCACCTGCAGGGGTGTAAGCCTCTGCGTCTGCTTTAATTCGGTGCCGAGCTGCTGTTTCATGTGTATGTCGCGGACTGGATGTGGCGTTGTAAGCCTGGTTTATAGTTCGTCAAGGTCGCCTGCGTTGCGTTCCATGATGGCGGCGGCGAGCGAGTCGCCTGTCTGCACTATGGCCACGAGGGGGTAGAGTTTGCGGGCCGCGTCGTAGTTGCGGCAATCCTCGAAACTGTTCTGGTTAACTCCCCATGCACCCATATGCCAGCGTATGGCGAGCATCTCGGCGTCGCTGAGTTCCACTCCGCTGCAGAGCGCGAGTATCACCGATTTTTCTCCGTGTCCCATAGGGAAGTTGCGGTATGTCACCTTGTAGCCTTCGGCGTCTTCCCACTGGCCGAGCGCGTTTTTGCGCTTTTTTACCGAGCGGCGGTATATGTCGGTCTTGCATATGTCATGCAGCAGCGAGGCGATGATGATGCTGTCGCGGCTCACCTCTGTCTCCAGTGTGGGTTCTACGGCTTTCATCCCCTCCCACACTGCCAGCGCGGCCTTGCAGGCGTTGAGCGAATGTAGGGCCAGGCCGCCCTCCACGTTGAGATGGTGCCCTGCCGAGGCCGGGGCTTCGAAAAAGCCCTGTGATTCCAGATCCTCGAGCAATCCATCCACACCCTCACGGCCGGTGGACCTGAGGAGTGTCTCAAATTCTTCCTTGCATGCTTTGGCGTCTACTTTTGCCATATGTATAAAAAGTTTTAATCGGTTGTTAGTGAAAAATCGGTGACAAGGTGCATTACCATTCTATTTCCACAGAGGCGCCTTTCATCTGAACCGGCACGGGAGGAGTCACTTTGGTCACCGTGACCCGTCCCCCCTCTATAAAGCTCCACCTGTCGCATACGGCATGCATGATTTTCACGGCTACCGTCTCGATAAGGTCGCATGGGACGGACATAAGCTGCTTCACCATTTCGGCAAGTTCAGCATAGTTTACCGTGGAGCCGATATCTTCCGTGGTCATACAGGAAACAGGCACACTGAACCATACGTCCACCGACACCTCAAAGATGTTTCCCACTGCTTTTTCCTGCGGGAGTAATCCATGAAATGCACGGATCCTCATTCTATCGAGCTTAACTGTCAGTTTCATTATGTTTCAGATCAGTGTAATGGATGTTTTGCGGGGAGGTATCACATTACAAAGTTAACAATTTTTCCACTGTTGCAAAAATCATTCCAAAATATTGCTCGTCCGGTAAAATCTGAAAAATTGTGTGACAGGCAACTGTTCAAAATTATTTTATTTACCGGTGAGATTTTTTCAATGTTTGTTCGACCAATTACTTATTTGCCGATTTTTGAGTAAATTTGCACCCCGTAAAATTCTATATAATTATGAATATGAAGAAAGTTTTTACATTTTCTACGGTTATGTGTCTTGCAATCAATGCAATGGCGCAGCAGATCCCAAACAACGGCTTTGAAGAAGCATGGGGCGACTGTATCCCCTGGACAAGCACCAACAGCACTACTGTAACCGGTACTACTCCGGCTCCCTGGACTATTTCCCAGGTTTCCGGCCTCAGTGGTCTGGGAGCCACCACAGTGGGCGAGAAGGTGGAAGGATATGAGTCTCCCTCGGCCGTCAAGGTATTCAATGCTGCCAACCCGATGATGCCGACACAGATTGTGCCGGGTTATGTTACTTTGGGTACCACATGGAGTACTTCTATGCTGGGCACCGAGAATGATGGCGGCACATTCGGCGGACATGAGTTCACCGGCCGTCCCGCCAAAGTAACGTTCATGTACAAATTCGAGCGTAGCGCGGAGAATGAGAACACCCAGCCGGCGAATGCCATTGTATATCTTTGGAAAGGTACTTTCACTCAGGCTGAAGTGCCGGGCGACATACACTTCGGTACTCCCACAACCGTCAGCATGGTCAATCGCGACCGCAATATTCTGGGGATGGAGACTGCCAAGGGGGGAGAGGTCACAAAGAGTGATGACGCAGAGCTGATAGCCGTGGGCAAACTTGTCATAACAGAGACTACGTCGGAGTGGGCCAAGGGAGAGGTGCTACTTGAATATAAGTCTGATGCCACCCCCGAAATGATTAACGTAATCTTCTCTGCCAACGACTATTTCAGCGACCAGAATATCATCGCCGGCAACTCTCTGACAGTAGACAAGGTGGAATGCGTATATGAGGACACCCCAGTTGCCGGAAATGTCAAGAAATATCCCGGAAAGCTCACTGTTGAGATGAACAATTCGGCTATAGCAGAGGATGTGGACGCTACTATCGAGATTACTCCCAATGCTGACAACACCGCCTGCACATTCCTGCTTCCCAATCTCACTTTGGGCGATCTGGGCACTGTCGGTGACATCAAGGTAGATGAAGTTGGCATGACCACAGACTCCGAAGGTGTGACTACATTCAATGGTACAGTGGAGAATATGGAGCTTATGGATGGTAATATCAATGCCACTGTTGATATTAACGGAGCATGCGATGCTTCCGGCAAACTTGCTATGGTAATTGATGTAATCTGGCATTCCCCGATGGGCGATATGCCTATCAAGGTTACTTTCAATGGCCAGGGCGAGCCAGTGGCATCTGTCAACGGCATTGAGGCAGACGCTGATGCTGTAGCCGAATATTACAACCTCGAAGGTATGCGTATGGATGCCACCTCTCTCACCCCCGGCATCTACGTGGTGCGCCGTGGAAATAAGGTAAACAAGGTGCTTATAAAGTAATTCGCACCCTCGCCATCCGGATATAAACAAAACAGTGTGTCAAAATTCGCAATTTTGACACACTGTT
>CADFRV010000042.1 GCA_902836725.1 Muribaculaceae bacterium | reverse complement strand
CCATACCATGTCGCCGAGGAGTTCAGCGAACTTGGAAGCGTGTTCAGCCTCTTCCCAGGCATAACGCTTGAATGCCTCTGCGATTTCGGGATAGCCCTCGCGGTCGGCCTGGCGTGACATAGCCAGATACATGCCCACTTCGGTGCATTCTCCCATGAAATGGGTATTGAGGTCCTTGATCATTTCCTCGTCGCAACCTTTGGCTACGCCGATTTCATGCTCAGTGACGAATTTGAGTACTTCTGTATCGTCGAGTTCTTTGAATTTGCTGCGCGGAGCGCCACACATGGGGCACTTTTCGGGTGCCTCGTCACCTTCGTGTACATAGCCACAAACGGTGCAGATAAATTTTTTCTTCATTAATGTATAGCTAATAAATTGATTTGAAATTCTCTAAAAAGAGAATAGAGTTAATCACATCCCTCATTCTCTATGACAAAGATAATACCAAACTCAGAATGCTCCAAATTTTTAATATATTTTTTCACCGGCCAGCCATACATGCGTGATAAGGGGTGAAGTGTAGGCATAGAGAGGGTATGCGAGTGAGGGCTGAGGCACTGTCGTGAAGAAATTCGCGAGCTTTCCGGGGGTGAGAGTGCCGACTTCATCGCTCAGCTCCATAGCAGCCGCACCGTTGAGTGTGACGGCGTTGAAAGCCTGGGCTGGTGTAAGGCGCATCTTTATGCAGCCGAGAGCCGCCACGAACCGCATGTCGCCAGAGGGGGATGATCCGGGATTGTAGTCCGATGCCAGCGCGAGCGGCAGACCTGCCTCTATCATTCCGCGGGCGTTTCCGTAAGGCATTCCCAGAAAGAAGGATGCTCCCGGGAGCATCGTGGGGATGGTGGAGCTGCCGCGGAGAGCCTCTGTCTCCTCGCTGCCGGTGCGTTCGAGATGGTCTACCGATATGGCGCCATGTTTCACACCTATCTGCACGCCGCCGGATACGGCAAGCTCGTTGGCGTGGATCTTGGGCTTGAGACCCCATTTGTGCGCCGCGTCGAGAATGCGGTCGGTTTCCTCTACGGTAAAGAATCCCGCATCGCAGAACACATCCACGTAATCGGCGAGTTTCTGTGCACCCACTTCCGGTATCATCTCCCGGCATACGAGGTCCACATATTCGCTCTGGCGTCCGACATACTCCCTCCCTACGGCATGCGCCCCGAGGAAAGTAGCCTTTATCTCGAGTGGCGCGTTGCGTTTGATGCGCCGTATGACACGGAGCATTTTCAGCTCGTCGGCCGTGGTCAGCCCGTATCCGCTTTTTATCTCCACGGCACCCGTGCCTTTGGCTATTATCTCGTTTATTCTCACCATAGCCTGCCTGTACAGCTCCTCCTCAGGGGTTTCGTGGAGCAGGTCGGCCGAGTTTAATATGCCTCCTCCGCGTGCGGCGATCTCCTCATACGACAGTCCGTTGATCTTATCGATGAATTCCCCGTCGCGTTGTCCGGCATATACGATATGTGTGTGGGAATCGCAGAACGACGGGAATACCCATTCGCCGTCAAGGTCCACTACCCGGCAGGCGCCTCCGAACGACATCTGGGAGAACGAATCCATCGATCCGATCTCCATGATGCGGTCGTCGGCCACAGCCATCCAGGCGTCATTCACAACATTGATGTTGTCCATCGCTTTCCCTGCTTTCACGGGAGCGGGAGCTGTCTCTGCACCGACAATGGCGCCTATATTCTTATAAATGGTAAGTCCCATGGCTGTATGTTTTATGGTTGAACACTCAGAATTTTCAAGTTGAACATCCCGGTCATACCGGTTGTTCGGCGATGAAACGCTCCGAGGCGTTTATGTAGGGGTACATCACTGTATCGTTCTCTATGAACGGCACCTCTTTGCGGTACTCCTCCACCATGGCCTCGAGCTGCGGCGATGTGCGCAGAGGCCGGCGGAATTCGAGAGCCTGTGCGGCGTTGAACAGTTCGATGGCAAGCACGCGGCGGGTGTTCTCCACCACGCGGTAGAGCTTTGTGGCGGCATTGGATCCCATCGACACATGGTCCTCCTGCCCCTGCGAGGAGGGGATGGAGTCGCACGATGCCGGCCAGCACAGCCCTTTGTTCTGGCTTACGATAGATGCGGCAGCATATTGCGGGATCATGAAACCGCTGTTCACTCCCGGATTGGCCACCAGGAACGACGGAAGGCCGCGCACACCGGCGATGAGCTTGAATGTGCGGCGCTCGGAGATGTTGGCCAGTTCGGAAAGCGCTACCGCCATGAAATCCATCGGCTGTGCAATAGGCTCGCCGTGGAAGTTGCCGGCGGAGATAACCAGATCCTCTTCAGGGAAAATCGTGGGATTGTCGGTCACACTGTTGATCTCGGTCTCTATGACCGATGCCACATAGCTGATGGTGTCTTTTGACGCTCCGTGTACCTGCGGCATGCAGCGGAAAGCATATGGATCCTGCACATGCTGCTTCGGCTGCCTGATGATCTCGCTGCCTTCAAGGTATGCAGTCACAGCCTTGCCGGTGAGGATCTGCCCCATATGCGGACGGATCTGCTGTATCTGCGGCATGAAAGGCTCTATCCTTCCGTCGAACGCGTCGAGTGACAGCGCCCCGATCTTATCTGCCCAGCGGCTTAGTTTGCGGGCCTCCATCACGCACCATACTCCGTATGACGACATGAACTGGGTACCGTTGAGCAGAGCCAACCCCTCCTTGCACTGCAGTGTGATAGGCTCCCATCCCATCTCGGAAAGCATTTCCGAGGAGGGAACAACCTTTCCGCGGAACTCCACTTCCCCCAGGCCGAGCAGGGGGAGCGAGAGGTTGGCGAGCGGCGCCAGGTCGCCTGACGCGCCGAGCGATCCCTGCTGATAGACAAGGGGGAGTATGTTGTTGTTGAACATGTCTATCAACCGTTCCACCGTGGCAAGCTGCACGCCTGAATTGCCGTAGCTCAGCGACTGGATTTTTGTCAGAAGCATGAGACGTACAATGTCGGAAGGCACACGCTCGCCTATGCTGCAAGAGTGTGACATCACCAGATTGCGCTGGAGCGCGGACAATTGCGTCTTGTCGATGGAGATATTGCAAAGTGATCCGAAACCGGTGGTGATGCCATAGATCGGTTCTTTCTGGGTTTCCATCTTCCTGTCGAGGTATTCGCGGCAGGCGGTGATCCGGTTTCTGGCATCGTCGCTCAGTGCGAGACGGACGTTGTTTCTGAGAATATGCTCCACGCAGTCGATTGTCAGATGCTCGGAGCTGATATGGTGAGTTTCCATTGTGGCAAAAATTGTGGGTTTAATTGATTGCGGGGAGAGAGGAGGGGAGTAGCAGAGGAATCAGAGGGATCAGAGAAATCAGAGGAATCAGAGAGATCAGAGGAATCAAATTTCTTATTTCTCAATTTCTCAATTTCTTATTTCTATTCTTGCTTGACTTCTCATGCTCTATTCATTTCAGTGCCTCGCGGATGAGGTCGGTATCGGCCATATTCGGGAGGGTGACGCGGAGGAGGGGGGTGCGCTCCATTTCGCGGCGTATGGCATGGATGGCACCTTCGTTGCGTGCCCATGAGCGGCGGGCGATGCCATTGTTCACATCCCACAGCAGCATTTCACGGATGGCGCTGTCAGAAGCCTCGGAGCCGTCGATCACCATGCCGAAGCCGCCGTTGATCACCTCGCCCCAGCCTACACCGCCGCCGTTGTGGAGAGACACCCAGGTGGCGCCGCGGAAAGAGTCGCCGATCACATTGTGTACGGCCATGTCGGCTGTAAGATTTGAGCCATCGTAGATGTTTGAGGTCTCGCGGTAGGGTGAGTCGGTGCCTGATACGTCGTGGTGGTCACGTCCAAGCACTACGGGGGCGGAAATCTCTCCACGGCGTATGGCCTCGTTAAAGGCGAGCGCAATGCGTGTGCGGCCCTCGCTGTCGGCATACAGGATGCGTGCCTGTGAGCCTACGACGAGATGGTTCTGCTCGGCTTTGCGTATCCAGTGCAGATTGTCCTCGAGCTGTCCCCTGATCTCCTCAGGCGCTTCTGGAAGCATCTCCTCGAGCATACGGGCTGCGATGCGGTCGGTGGCGGCGAGATCCTCGGGCTTGCATGAACTGCATACCCAGCGGAAGGGGCCGAAACCATAGTCGAAGAAGAGCGGCCCCATTATATCCTGCACATAGGACGGATAGCGGAAAGTGCCGTCGGCTTTCATCACGTCGGCGCCTGCGCGAGATGCCTCAAGCAGGAAAGCGTTGCCGTAGTCGAAGAAATACATGCCGCGTGCGGTAAGGCGGTTTATGGCATCCACCTGACGGCGCAGCGACTGCTGCACTGCCTCCTTGAAGCGCTCAGGCTCGTCGGCCATCATGCGCTGTGACTCCTCATAGGTATATCCCACGGGGTAATATCCTCCAGCCCAGGGGTTATGCAGCGAGGTCTGGTCGCTTCCGAGATCCACCTGAATATTCTCGTCGGCCAGGCGTTCCCACAGGTCAACGATGTTGCCCTGGTATGCAAGCGACACGGTCTCCTTGCTTTCCATCGCACGGAGTGCGCGCGGTATCAGCTCGTCAAGCGAGGTATATACCTCGTCGACCCATCCCTGGTCCTCGCGTTTCTGCACAGCCTTGGGATTGATCTCGGCGGTGATGCTTACCACGCCGGCGATATTTCCCGCTTTTGGCTGCGCTCCCGACATGCCTCCGAGACCTGCTGTGACGAACAGCATCCCCGCGATTTCAGGACGCTCGGCCGAGAGACGTTTGCGGGCGGCGTTAAGCACGGTGATGGTGGTGCCGTGCACGATACCCTGCGGACCGATATACATGTATGATCCTGCGGTCATCTGGCCGTATTGGCTTACTCCGAGGGCGTTGAGACGTTCCCAGTCGTCGGCTTTGGAATAGTTGGGTATCACCATGCCGTTTGTCACCACCACTCTGGGCGCACGCGGATGCGAGGGGAAAAGTCCGAGGGGGTGACCCGAATACATCACCAGGGTCTGGTCGTCGGTCATCTCGGAGAGATATTTCATCGTGAGGCGGTACTGCGCCCAGTTCTGGAACACGGCGCCGTTTCCGCCGTATGTGATGAGTTCATGCGGATGCTGCGCCACCTGCGGATCGAGGTTGTTCTGGATCATCATCATTATGGCGGCAGCCTTGCGCGAGCGGGCCGGATACATCTCCACCGGGCGCGCCTTCATCTCATAGTCGGGACGGAAGCGGTACATGTAGATGCGTCCGTAGCGGTGCAGCTCGTCGGCAAATTCCCTGGCGAGCACTGCATGGTGGCGCGGCTCGAAATAGCGCAGGGCATTGCGCAGGGCGAGTTCCTTCTGCTCGGGAGTGAGAATATCCTTGCGTCGCGGCGCATGGTTCACCGAGGGATCGTATTCTTTCGGTGCGGGAAGTTCGGCGGGTATGCCTTCGGCAACCTGCCGGCGGAATTCTTCAGTAGTCATATGATCGGTAAGGTGATTTCAGATTTTGGAATTAACAATGGCGAGCACATCTTTTTCAGCTTTTTCAGCGGCGTCTGCTATGCCTGCGGCTTCCGAAAGGAGGCTTTCGGCGACAGTGCGGTCTTTGAGGCCGGCGGCATTGATCTTCACGTTGAGATATGCCCCGAGCACGGCGCTGCGGGCGGCGAGTGCGCCTACTCCGGCATCGCTCACCGAGGCGGGATTGCCAGTCTCGGCCATCGCCTTGAGCAGCGGGAATACCGCGCAGGAGGCTTTCATCGTGCGCAGCGGCACCTGTGTGGCGTAAAGTGTGGCATCCTGTATGGCCTGTGTCCTGGCAGCTTTCTCCTCTTCGGTTGCTTTGGGTAGCTTGAATGAGTCCATGATGCGGTTGAAGGCTTCTGTATCCTCGTCAACGAGCGCGAGCAGTTCCCTGAGGTGGGTCTGTCCGGCTTCGGCGGCATCGCTGAAAGTCTCCCACCGGTCATCCCATCCGGGCTTGTGTGCAGAGAGGTTGGCCACCATAGTGCCGAGTGCCGCGGCGAGCGCACCCATGTATGCCGAGATGGAGCCTCCGCCCGGTGCGGGCGATTCGCTTGCCGTTTCCTGTGCGAATCCGCGGCATGTGAGATCCACAAGTCCCTTCGCATGCGCCGGTTCTATCAGCGACTCTATCACCTTCTCTTCCGCAACGAACGGCTTGAGGTCATCAAGCCCCATGGATGTGACGGCCATGCGTATGATCTCGTCATCGGAGATGCCGGTGGAGCGCTGCTGCTTCCTTAGGAAATATTTTCCGGCCTCTATGAGTGTGCGGCGCGGTACCAGACCGACGATTTCTGTGCCGGTGACACGCACTCCGCGCTCATTGGCGGCGCGGCATACCTCGTCGAAGGCCACGTGTAGCGGGGTGGCGGCAATGTCGGTTATGTTCATGGACACCTGCGCGATGCCATATTCGTCGATGTACCATCCGATGGCTTTTGTGCCTTTGAGCGTGCCGGGTATCATCACCGGTTTGCCGTCGGGACCTATGACCGGTTTGTCGGTCACTTTGGGACCCTGGCGTTTGGGACGCCCTTTCTCGCGCACGTCGAAGGCTATGGCGTTGGCACGGCGTGTGGAGGTGGTGTTGAGGTTGAAGTTGACAGCGATAAGGAAGTCGCGGGCGCCGACCACAGTGGCACCGCTGCGTGCCATCTCCTCATCGAATTTGCGTGCGCCGAAGTCGGGAGCCTCACCCTCCTTGTCGGCACGCTCGGCAAGTCCCTCGTATTCCCCTTTGCGCACTACCGCGAGGTTTTTGCGCGCGGGAGTGAAAGCTGCCGCCTCATAGCAATATGTGGGCACGTGCAGCTCGTCGGCTATACGTTTCGCGAGTTCGCGTGCGAGGGCTGCACATTCTTCCAGTGTTATTCCGGATACGGGAATGAGCGGAAGCACATCTGTGGCGCCGATGCGCGGATGCGCCCCGTGGTGCTTGCGCATGTCGATCAGTTCGGCTGCGCGGCGCACTCCTCTGAAGGCCGCCTCTACCACAGCCTCAGGGGTGCCGACGAATGTCACTACAGTGCGGTTGGTGGCTTCTCCCGGGTCTACGTCGAGTACTTTCACCCCCTCGACCTCTTTTATGGAGTCTACTATGCTGTTGATTACGTTCATGTCGCGCCCTTCGCTGAAATTGGGCACACATTCGATGATTTTCCTCATGGCAGATTGATTAATTCTTTTCAGACAATCTATAAGTTTTTTGCAAATATAATGCTTCCCGGCCGAAATTCCGCCTCTCCGCCCCATATTTTTCAGCATGTTTTATGACATTCTATAAATATGTTGCGGATAGGACGGGAGGGTGTGGCGCATTTTTCAGGAGGGCAGGTTTATCTTTTTGCCGGATCACATAAAATCAATATATTTGCGTCGGTATCAAAACCTTAAATTTTAACCATAACAATTCAGGTATGAATCTTAAAAAAATGTTGGCGGCCATAGCCGGCGGTGCGCTGGCTATGGCATCTTTCGCACAATCGTTCTCATACTCTGCTACAGATTTCATTGCTCCACCTATGCAATGGCGCCCCGTGCCTCTGTGGTTCTGGAACAACACGGCGGTGAACGCACAGGAGGTTGAGGAGCAGCTTGAGCAGATGATCCAGACCGACTATTACGGCGGCTGCGCCATATTGCCGTTCGGCGGCGGATTTCAGCCGGGCTATCTGTCGGAGGATTATTTCACACTTTACGGCAAGGCGATAGAGGTGGCGAAAAAATATGGCGCGGCGATGTCGGTCTATGACGAATACGGTTTCCCGAGCGGCAGCATGGGAGCCATAAACGGATCTGGAGTCACCACATTCAAGAACAATCACCCCGACCATACTATAAAACGCCTTGACAAGCAGGAGATAAAGACAACTCCTGGAAAGACGTTCACCCGCCGCATTACGTCGAAAAACCTTATGGCAGCTGTGGCTATGGAGAGCGGCACCAAGGAGATCATATCCCTACGCGACATGATAGACGGCACTGCCCTGCGGTGGGATGTGCCGGAGGATGGGGAATGGACAGTGATGTTGTTTACCTGCGTGACCGACGGTGATCCGAATGTAGACTATCTGTCGCCTGAATCGGTGCAGCTGTTTGTCAATGACACGCATCAGGCATATTATGACCATTTCCAGGATGCTTTCGGGAGCACGATCACATCCACTTTCTTCGACGAGCCTACCATGTACCGTGCCAACGGACGCATGTGGACACTTGATTTCAACGCAAAATTTGAGGCCAGGTATGGTTTCTCTCCCGAGACACTTTATCCGGCACTCTGGTATGAGATCGGCGACAAGACTGTTGCCGCACGCAATATGCTTTTCGGGTTGCGCGCAGAGCTGTATGCCGAGGGGTTCATGAAGACAATCGCCGACTGGGCCGAGGCGCACGGAATACTTTCAACCGGCCATCAGGACCAGGAGGAGGTACTCAATCCGGTGAGCGTGTCGGGCGACCTCATGCTTGTGGGGAAATACATGAGCATGCCTGGTATTGACAAGATCGGGGGCGACCGTCCTGCCGAACATTTCTATAAAGTGGTGTCTTCGTCGGCCAACAACTGGGACAAGACATACGTGATGTCCGAGACTTACGGCGACATGGGGAATATCTCGATGGAGCGTATGTACAACATCGCCACGGAGCAATATACCAAGGGTGTGAACCAGCTGATACCGCATGCCGTGTGGTACAACGCCGCCAATGTGTCGTTCCTTCCCGAACTGTCATGGCGCAATCCGCTGTACAATTACGGGCTTCCTGATTTCAATCGTTTCCTGAGCCGCCTGAACTATATGCTCGCCCGTCCAGGGCGCCATGTGGCCGATGTGGCGGTGCTTTATCCTATAAACACTCTTCAGGCAGGCCATTATCTCGACGGGCCTAAAGGAAATATGCAGGGAGGAGTGGATGTGCCGGGCACGGATTACAATGTGGTGTCGCGTGTGCTGACCGACGAGCTCGGTGTGGACTTCACTTACCTGCATCCCGAGGTGGTTGACGACCGGTGCGGTGTGGAGGGTAACCGTCTTGTGATGGACAATGCCATGAACAGGGAGGAGTTCTCAGTAATTGTATTGCCCGGAACCAAAGCGCTCACATCCGGCAATCTCGACAAAATAGTAAAGGTATGGGAGGCCGGATGCACAGTGATCTTCACGACCCAGCTTCCCGACAAGTGCGCGGATCTGGAGGGAACAGACGCCGATGTTTCTGCCGCCGTGGCGCGTATGCTTGCGGGCGAGACCAGTTGCGGACGCGCTGTATTCGTAGAGGATCCCACTGCGGAAACTCTTGCCGCAGCTCTCGATGGTGAGGATCTTGATGTGCGGTTCACTGCCGGTGTGCATCCTTTCAACTATATCCACAAAGTGGTGGATGGGAAAAATGTGTATTATTTCGGAAATATAGATCCCGCAACCGCGAATGCTACAATATCGCTGAGAGGCACACTGGAGGGGTACACTCTTCTTGATCCGCGATCCGGCAAGATGGTGGCGGCAGAGTTGGCCGCAGACAACGGCCGCACTGTGTTTGACCTCTCGCTGGCGCCCGGGCAGTCGATGTTCCTTGTTGAGAATTCACTGATTGATCTCACCGACATGCCTGATCCCACGCCCGATACCGGCTACACCGTTGAGATGGACTTCAAGGTTGATAAGGTTTCGGCCGGTGTATGTTTTGCCGGACGTGATTCGCGGAATTATTACATGTGGCAGATCAATGTGGAGAACCCTGAAAACCAGATGCTCCGTCCGCACCGCTGGTTCGACGGCGGGGTGTCGCTTCTGGGGGAGGTGCCTCTCGGGGACAAGGTGGATGTGGCCGACGGCGGCTATCATAACCTGAAAATTGTCATAACAGACGATTCGCATGCCGCCACATATATCGACGGTGTGCTTGTGGATGAGCGCGACGGGCAATTTCCGTATGGGCTGATCGGTTTCCGCGAGACCCACAGCGATACCGCGGGGAGTGAAGAGGCGGCATATTTTGATAATGTGAAGGTGACATCAAATGAAAACGGGGATGTGAAGCTGAGCGAGGATTTCTCGGACGGGAACCTGTTTACAGCCGGAACCGTAACAGACGGTCAGCTGTATGTGGTTGGCGGCATGACCTGGGACTGTTATGCCTGGGCCGCGCCTGCCAACGGTGTGCATTTCACACTTGAGGCCGACATGACGCTTGTAAAGGACGATGTGGCATTTGTGTTCGCCGAGCAGGCTTCAGATACATATTATATGTGGGCGGTGAACTGCTTTGACGGCGCTGAGCCGCGCATACGCCATCATATATTCAATCATGGCGCATTGGTGTGGAACGATGCTACTGTGCGCGAGTTTACCAAAGAGGAGATACTCGGAAAGCCGCACCATGTGAAGATTGAGGTGGAAAGCGCTTACATACGCACTTATATCGACGATGTGCTTGTGGACACCTACCTCGACTGGTCGGAGAACCTGCGTCCCGGACTAGTAGGTCTGCGCATCGACACCACGGGTCCGCAGTGTGACGATGCCTATATAGACAATGTCAAGGTAACGGAATATGCCCCCGACGGCACGGCAGAAGAGAAACTCTTTGATGATTTCGAGCCGGACAGCCCCCGGTGGTTTCCTGACGCCAGGATTGATGATGTGGACGGCAATGCCAAAATGCATATATGCGGCGACAATGTGCTGTATAAATGGATGCAGGTGGAGTCTCCCATAAAGAATCTTGTGGATGAGGTGACCGGAGAAGGGTACGGGGCACCTGGGGAATTCTATAATATCCAGGGGATGCCGGTGGCGGAGCCCTCGCAGGGCATCTACATTGTGCGCCGTGGCAGTTCTGTCAGCAAAGTGGTTGTAAGATAACGGTTTTTTATCAGTTCAATCACTAAAAAAGAGTGGCGATGTGTCGGTAATGAGACGCATCGCCATTTTTTTTAAGACTAATCACAATATTATGTGTACTACTTCGTAATATGAATTGCACACACAGGTTGCCATGTCAGACTTTTTGGCGCGGGTCACATCTTAATGATTGTAATAATTGTTATAAATAATGGACCGGGATCAATTCAGAGAGCACATGGCACGGTTGAAATAGCATGGATATGAGAAGAGTGACCGCTGTTTTACGCAGGATACTGCTTAAGTTCAATCTTACGAGGCTGCTTACATTCGGATACCGCTCGGATATCGCTGAACGCAATATCCTGGTGGGGTATCTTACATATATGCTGCTCGGGTTCGGTCTGCTCATGCTTCCGTGGTCGAACTGCGGCGACAATTCGTGGATAGACAATCTGTTTACCGCTGCGTCTGCAATCTCCACGACAGGATTGGCCACGGTGGAGGTATGCGAGGCTTATACGCTTTTCGGCCAGTTTGTCATTCTGTTTCTTGTGCAGCTCGGGGCGATCGGATATATGACATTGAGCTCATACATCCTCTTTCGGCTCACGCATCATGCTACCAATTATACCGGCAAAATGGTGAATGCATCCATCGGTGTGCCGTATGGAATGAAACTGCGTGATCTCATAAACAATGTGGTGCATTTCACTGTGATTTTCGAAGCCGTGGGTTTCGTGATGTTCTACATCGTTTTCAGCCATCTTTCGGTGGATATGGCGGCATGGAAGGCTCTGTTTCTTGCGGTCTCCTCCTTCGGAACAGCCGGTTTCAGTCCTTTCCCCGATTCGCTGTGCCTGTTTGACGACAATGTGGCGGTGAACGCTATTGTTGCCGCACTCAGCTATGCCGGTGCTATGGGATTTATAGTAATAACTGATCTCACCAATAAGCTGAAGAACAGGGATTATACCATCTCGTTCACGACCAAGGTGATAATGATCATAACCGGTATAATGACGGTGGGGGGTACGCTTATACTTCTGCTGAGTCCGGGCGGGGTAGAGGGGCACGGGTTCTGGCACAGGCTGCTGTACTCGTTCTTCCAGACCATGTCGGCCATGACTACTGTCGGCTTCAACACCATCGACATGTCTACCCTCCGTGTCGGTCCGATTCTGATATTCTCGCTTATAATGTTTGTCGGCGCCTCACCCTCCGGTACCGGGGGCGGTGTGAAATGTACCTCTATTTCCGCCGTGTGGGGATTCATAATATCGCGTCTCGGGCTTAGGAAAGAGGTTACTTTCCTCGGGCGTGTGATACCGATGTACAGGGTGGATTCGGCTCTGACCAATATCTTTATCTACGGGATAGCGATTTTCACCGGTTGCCTTGTGCTGGCTTATTGCGAACCGTTCAAGCTGTCGCAGATCCTTTTCGAGGCGACCTCGGCGATCGGTACCGTAGGGTTGAGTACGGGTATAACCCCTGATCTCAGCATTACCGGCAAACTGGTGATAATCTCGCTGATGTACATAGGGCGTGTGGGTGTCATCACCTTCGGTTCAGCCCTCGTGATAAGCACCAAGGAGAAGCGGCACCGGGCCAAACAGGAATCGGACCTCGTGGCCTGATCCCATTAGGGGGCGTGATGGGCTATTTTGCTATTTTGTGTGGTGTCCCTGTAAATTTGGGAACCGGTGGGATAGGTTTCAGAAAAAAATGCTAATTTTGCATGATTGAAGCTACACAGCTTCAAAAAGATCTCTAACTGCGTTTATTGAAACCAAAAAACACGAAATACAGCGATGTACAGAACTAACACTTGCGGTGAACTCCGCATTGCCGATGCCGGTAAAGAGGTGACTCTGGCCGGATGGGTGCAACGCGTGCGCAAAATGGGAGGCATGACCTTTCTTGATCTGCGCGACCGTTACGGAATTACACAGATAGTTTTCAACAACGACACCGATGCCTCCCTGTGCGAGCAGGCTAACCACCTCGGACGTGAATTCGTGGTGCAGGTGACCGGTAATGTCGCTGAACGCACTGCCAAGAACCCCAATCTGCCCACTGGCGACGTGGAGATAATCGCAACTTCGCTGAAGGTGCTCAACGCCTCGGAAGTGCCTCCTTTTACAATCGAGGATGAGAGCGACGGCGGTGATGACCTCAGGATGAAATACCGCTATCTCGACCTGCGCCGCAATCCGGTGCGCCGTAATCTGGAGCTGCGCCACCGCATGACGATGGAGGTGCGCCGTTACCTCGACTCAAAGGGATTCCTTGAGATAGAGACACCGATGCTGGTGGGATCCACCCCCGAAGGCGCGCGCGACTTCGTGGTGCCCTCGCGCATGAACCCGGGCTGTTTCTACGCCCTGCCGCAGTCGCCCCAGACGCTCAAACAGCTTCTTATGGTGTCGGGCATGGACCGCTATTTCCAGATCGTGAAATGTTTCCGCGACGAAGACCTGC
>CADFRV010000041.1 GCA_902836725.1 Muribaculaceae bacterium | reverse complement strand
AGTTCTGAGCTATAAATGACAGGTTATGAAAGCTCAGAGAACTCTGGCATTGGAGTATTGCAGCAGAGTCTAAAAATTGCACCTGCTCCGCCCCAAGTCCAATCAGCTGCCAGTCATGACTATAAACTCACCTGGGAGCCGCTTCTACTAGTAACGGTGTGATATAACTAGTCTCCAGCGGAGTAATAACGTGGCTTTTCGGTGATGCGTAAACCGTTTTCTTTGACTATTCTATAATATTATACTATGAGCAATAAAGCTAAGAAGTCAGTAATTTCTAAAAAGAAAGAGATACACTTTAATAGCATAGATGCATACTTCATGGTTAATAATATTACTAAATAGATATAAATTCCTCAGCTGGTAGAAAAGTAAACCCTAGGGAAGTCCCTGAACTCCTGAGGATTTCTCTAATTAAAATAAATAGATTATGCAAAAAGAAGAAGTAATTGAAAGAATCTCAGGGATCATTTATGAAAACCTGGGATACAGTGTTTCCATATATGAGGAAATATTCTTAGGAGAGGTGAGCGCCCGTAGAAGATATGCCCGAATAGAGGTTATACGCAATGTCTATATAAATGAAGATGACGGATTTAATAAACTATCGGTGTGATTTTGATGTTGCTGATTATACCTTTACAGTCTGTGGAAATGAGTTAAGTATCGAAAAAACTGTAAAAAGATAGGCGAATGTAAGGCATACACAGAACTTATTGGATGGCTTTTACTTTTGTTGGAATTTGTAATAAACCAACGCCATGTTAAAGAGTTTAGGAAATTTGCGAATATACAACCAGACATTAGAAATATAGCAGATGATATATATAATTTCGATCAAGAGACTTATTATTATGTCTGTTTTATTAGTCATTGCAGTGCTTCTTACGGGTATGGCAGCAGGCTATCTTATTGTGTCTTTAAATGCTGTCACATATAGTAATGCCGATGATATACCGTATAATCGGACTGGACTACTCTTAGGTACTTCTCCGATCACTCCGCAGGGGGAGCATAACTACTATTTCGACACTCGAATATAGGCGGCATCTGAATTATACCACAAAGGTAAGATTGATCTGATCGTAGCAAGCGGTGGAGATTATTCTAAAGCACAGGGCGGGTGTAACGAGCTCATGGCTATGCAAGATTCACTGATCGCTCATGGAGTTCCTTCGAGTGCTATCGTTTTAGACTATAATGGTCAACGCACCATTAATTCGATTGACAATGCAAAGGTTATTTATGGCCTGGATAGCTTGACGATAATCTCACAGAAATATCATAACGAAAGAGCCATTTGGATCGCAGAACACTACGGCCTCCACCCTATTGCCTATAATGCCTCAATCCCCGATATACCTCATAAGAAGATAATGAATATCTCACGCGAGTTTTTGGCAAGAGTTAAGATGTTTATTGACTTATCAATAGATAAGTGACCAAAATCAGATGACTATCATATTGCTTGGGGAAATATGACATCCCTATAATTATGAAGTATGGGAAAAACGCATTAATGGCACTATTTTCCTAAAATGACAGTCTCTTTCATTATAAGTAAAGGCGCCGTGCCTGAAGGGGAACTTCATCACGGCGCCTTGATTATGTCGTTTCACTGAGATATCAATAATCGTACATAAGCTCCAGATCATCCAGATAGAGCACACTGCCCGCTCCGCCGGTAAAATAGTCGCCGTACTTGCTCGCACTGCCTACGATCAGTATGTATGTCGGCACCCGTGAAGTGGACTTATAATCCAGTTCTATCTCAAACGGGATGTATTCCGGTATCGACTGACCGCTTTGGAATTTGCCGTATGCCACAACATCCGGTCCATTGGGGTCAAACAGACTTCTGTTTGACGGATTGGTGCGGATCTCCACAGGCTGCGGGGAATCGATGAGAGCGCACCATACGATACAGGTATCCGGCTCACCCTTAAGTGAGGTGAATTCGTTGTTGGTATGGCTTATCGGGGCTGAATTGTACTTGAGATATCCGCGCAGCTTTGTAGGACGCTCGGTAAACGGTCTTCCGAAACTCAACACTCCGTTAGTACCGTCAGTCCTCACATATGTGCCGACAAAGATGTTTCCGGCTGCAAGTTTACCGATTACACCGATGCCGACGAAACGGGTTTCAAGTTTAGCCGCCAATCCAGTACCGCTCGAGGTATCCTCCGTAGGTACTGTATTGCTTTCACCGAGTGTGGTAGCGCCCTTGTTTCCGGTCCCCCAATAGGGTTCTCCCCCTTCCGGCCAGGGGTTCCATATTTTGCCGTCTTTGCTCCATTCGTCAAGCGCCGAGTTAGGCACCTGTACGATACCGCCTGTCGTGAATTCCACAACCTTTCCCGCTTCCGCGTCTGAATATGCACGCGCTTCATACGTAGTAAGCGGATTCAGGTTGATTATACGTGCGCAGAACGTTCCGCCGGTATGTGTCACCCAACTGTCCGGCACGCGTGTCCACTCTGTTTCTCCCTTCTGCCGGTATTCAACGCCGTTGTCACGTCCTGCGACACCGGAGCCATATACCCAACCCACCTGGGTCCATCCGTCGGCACTTATTGTCTCGACCGTGCTTTCCACAAACTCGCCATATATGGTCCAGACTTCATCCCGGCCGAATGCATTCACGGTAACTTCCACCGGTTTCTGCAGATTTATAGTCTTGCCGGTAAGATCCGGAACAACAGTAGAGTTTTCAGGTCCAAGTTTCATGGTCAGCACTTTTACCTCCTTCAGAGCTTCCTGTCCCGCCACGGTCACCACCACACGCCGTCCCGTGACATCGATGATTGTTGCTCCTACCTGATTCTCTACGGTAAAATATCTTTCGATATTCTGTACACCTCGTATAACCCAGTCGTAATCCTGATATAACCGCAATGTAACGATATAATAGTGTGACAGGTCGATCGGCCGATCCAGATCCCCGGACACGATAGTCGCGCCCTGGGACAATTTGTATGACGTTATGCTGACATTCTCTATATCCACACTCTCGTCAAAACTCAGCGTCACCAGCCGGTTAGCGGAGTCAATCTCCGCAGCCTTTACCAGACCGGGAGCTTCCATCTCCGTAAAATTAGGCTGTATACGCGGGTATGGTATATCGTTTTTCAAGCATCCTTGTATGATTAACACCAATGCCGCCAACGGCAGTAAGATGCATAATTTATCAAAACGCTTTATCATATCTTATCTATTATCGGCCATCTCAGATATAGACTGCCATACCGAAATTTATATTGAAAATATTGAAACGAAAATTGGCTCCGGATGAGAAACGCCGTCCCTCGTCAACTCCGTTTGTACTCTGCCTTTCGTGATGCACATTCACACCGAACACACCAAACGAGACATTGAAACTCACATAATCCATGATAAAGACACACAGACCGGGAGAGAAATTCAAAGCCGCCGACATGGAACTGGTGCGCGTGTCATACAACTCACCCGCATAATGCCTCAGAAACCGTGATGAACCGGCGCCAAAAGCCACTTCCACTTCATTGAATACGCCGAAACGGCGGTCGCGTCCCAGACCCACATAGCTACGGTATGCAAGCGCGGCCGAATAATTTTTGGAATAATAGCTCACGTCGGAAAGCGAGAAGTTCAGGTCGTCGCTTATGTCAAATTTCAACCCTGCGAGATCAGCCACCATACGGGTATATTTGAAATTCACTCCGATCGACTGGTTATTGGTGAAGAAATACGAGATGGAGGGCTGCAGGGAATAGGCCTTTACCTTTATATTGAAATCTTTCAGTACCGAAAGCAGTTGCACATCGTCGGTGTTGAATTCCCCATATGAGGCAAGCATCCCGAATGACCATTGTCCTTTTGGTATAAACAGATAGTTGAACAGTCCGCGGTCATAACGTCCATAATTTTTTTGCGGCAGGATCACGCTTACCGTATCCCCCTTCACAATCACCTTTTCGTTACGCGCCGCTTCCTGGATAGCCACCGAATCCAACGGGATCTTTTTGGAGTCGGCAAGTTTGTCAAGTATATTGAACGGAAGGACACGTGCATGGCACCCAAACGAGGCCGAGACCATCGGCACCATAACAAGAATCAATATCTTCAGTAATTTAAGCATAAGATCAGACTGTGTATGGCATCAGAGATAGAATGCAACGCCGAAAGTGATTGAAAAAAGATTTATTTTGAACCGCGCTTCCTTTGAGTTATACGACGCGTCGTATATGCGGTCTGTCGTGGCTTTCGTATGGTTGTATGAAAATCCGAGAACACCGACGTTCACCTCTATGGCCGAATAATTGTTGAGAAACATCACCATACCGGGAGCAAGACCCACATTCACATTCCAGCTATTCTGGAACGTGCCCGAAAAATCAGCGCCTTTGCCATTGGCTATTTTCGATTGTCCTCCTCCGACCTGTAGCTGCACCTCATTGAAAAAAGCGAACCTGCGGCTATGTCCGAGACTCACATAGTTACGGAAAGCTCCCATAACGGAATAATTATGTGAGATAGAATAAAGATTCTCCACATTATAATCCGTCTCACTGTCCAACTTTACCGTAGCGTTGTCAAGCCGGGTACGGGTGCGGGTGTATGCGAATTTTCCGCCCGCAGCCATATTATCCTGAAAGCAATACAGAAGCATCGGACTTATCTTGAATGTATAGGCATCCCCGCCGATATTCTCTATTATGAGGAACTGATATTTGCTCTGGTTGGACTGCGAGAAACTCACACTCACTCCCGTTATCCATTGGCCTTTCGGGATGAATGAGATTTGTTCCAGGCCACGCTTGAATTCGACTTGAGCCGATGAAGATACCCAAACCGATACAAGCATTGCAAAAAATGTCAATAGTTTTTTTACCATAAATAAAGATACCGTGGAACCCTTTTTCCGCGGTAGTCAAAATAACCCACTGAGTTTGAATAGCCAAAGCATATCAGAACTAGCTGTTTAATATACTTTAACTCCTATCTAAAATTTTCGTAAAGTTACAGATTTATTCGCAATTGGCAATAGCAAACAATGGTTAAAAATTTTAACATCGCAAAAATGAATTATGCAGGGAGCATATTTTTCGTTATTTTTGCAAAATAACGTAAGAATGCACATTCTGACTGCGCATCTGTTTTATATTATGCAGAGGATCTGGATCTGTCTCCTGCAACTGATATATTTCTGTAAAACAACTATTCATACATATATACAAATTACAAATGAAAAAAATCGTATTGCTGATTATGTTATTCGCGTCACTGACGAATAATACCGTTTCTGCCAATCCAGACATCACAGATCTTCTCAGAGGGGCTGCCGCAAGCTTGTCGGGAGGAAAGAATTCTGAAAACACCCAGGGGAATGACGTGCTTTCCGGATTACAGGGACTCGTAGAGGGCCTGATTTCAAAAAGCAACCTGACCGAGCAGGATCTGGTCGGACAATATAAATACTCAGCCCCCGCAGTCGCATTCAAAAGCGACAACCTGCTGAAAAAAGCCGGCGGATCCGCTGCCGCAGGTGTGATAACCGCAAAAATAGCGCCCTATTATGAGAAAGTCGGCATTACAAGCCTCACTGCCACTTTCAATGAAGACAAGACATTCCTTTTCACGATAAAAAAAGTAAAACTGTCCGGTACATTTGAAAAAGACCCCGACTCGGAAACAGGTGATTTTATATTCACATTCAACGCCGGCGGAAAAATACCCCTCGGCCACTTCAAAAGCCATGTTGAAAAAGTAGGCACGAAACTTACAATCACATTCGATGCCTCCAAACTCATCACTCTTGTCAACACAATCGCTTCCGTAAGCGGCCAGAAAACTCTTCAGGGGGTAGCCACGATGCTGAATTCATATGACGGCCTCAACTGCGGTTTTGAACTGACACCTGTAAAATAAGGCGCCGGCGTCTCTAATAAGACACAAGCACCCCAGACATGAAACCGGGCAGGCATATATTTGACAAAATAGCTCGTCAGTGGCAGAAAGCTCGTTGCAGCTATCTGCGGCTGACGACCCATTTTGTACAGCTGCTGAAGATTATTTCCACGACACTCGGCGGTATCACTATCTTCATGTCGCTCATATGCCTGACTGCCCTTATAATATACGGCGGCTTCGACCACGCCCCACATGATGTAAAACTGATTTTCCGCATCATAAGGGCATGTCATATAGTTTTCATCACCAATGTGCTGTTCAACTTCATACTGATTCCGAAACAGACATTCCGGCAAACTAAAATCATAAAATGGATACTTGACGGAGCCATACTTCTAAGCCTGCTGCCGCTTGCCTATCCGCATCCGGAGCATCCGTGGATACCGATACTTGAAAAGATACTCTACAGCCGGGGATTTCTTATATCAGTACTCGCCGCATATTCCGGCATGGAACTGTCATATGGTATCATCGCTGCCATAGGAAAACGCACAAATCCATCGCTGCTGCTTTCCGCAAGCTTTCTCTTTCTCATAATTATCGGATCACTTATACTGCTGATGCCAAGATGCACCGTCAACGGCATATCCTACATCGACTCGCTTTTTGTCGCCACATCGGCCGTCTGTATTACCGGCCTCACTACAGTGGATGTCTCACAAACTTTCACTCCGACCGGATTGCTTGTCCTTGCCGTTCTTATCCAGGCCGGTGGTCTCGGATTGATGACTTTTACCAGTTTCTTCGCATTGTTTTTCAGCGGCAATACATCCATCTACAGCCAGCTTATGGTAAAAGACATGGTCTACTCGAAGACATTCAACGACCTTATCCCCACCCTTCTTTACATACTCGGATTCACTGTCGTAATAGAAGTCATAGGAGCGGTTGCCATATTCTTTTGCATCCATGGCACACTGGATATGAGCCTGCATGATGAAATTGTGTTTGCGACATTCCATTCCTTGTCGGCATTCTGCAATGCGGGCTTCTCCAACGTAGAGGGCGGATTGTCAAATCCGCTCATCCTCCACTCCGACCAGTCGATATTCATCGTTGTCAGCATACTCGTTTTTGCCGGGGGAATAGGTTTCCCGATACTTGTAAACTTCAAGAATGCCGCCATCAGATACATGCGGTCTGTCTGGAACCGTATGGGGGGACACCGGCATCTGTCATCGCCGGCGCATATCTACGACCTGAATACCAAGATTGCGCTTTGCACTACCGGAGTGGTTTTCGTTGCCAGCACGATACTGTTCTTCATATTTGAGCGCGGCAACGCGTTGAAAGGGATGAACCTGTATGACCAGATAGTACAGAGCGTGTTCAATTCATGGGTGCCACGTTCGTCGGGCTTCTCCTCGGTCAACCCGGCGGGATTCATGAATATAACTCTGCTGATGTTCGTGGTATTGATGTGGATCGGAGGGGCGTCGCAGTCAACGGCAGGCGGTATCAAAGTGAATACGTTCGCCACCATGATCCTTAACCTCAAGGCCGTAATACTCGGACGCGACCGTGTGACGGCCTTCAGACGCACCATAGCCATCCCGTCGATCCGGCGGGCACATGCCGTCATAGGTATCTCCATAGTGTCATATGTGGTCTACGCAATGATATTGATCGGTCTCGAACCATACCTTTCCACCCGCGATCTTCTCTATGAGACAGCCTCGGCGCTGTTTACCGTAGGATCATCACTCGGGGTGACTCCGTTGCTTGGAACCACATCAAAACTTCTCATCTCGTCCGCCATGTTTCTGGGCAGAGTGGGCATCATATCCCTTCTTGCAGGAATAGTCAAATCAAAAGCGGAACTTCCTGCCCGCTATCCGTCAGACAATATAATCATTAACTAAGCTGCTACTGATATGCGTTACCTCATAATCGGCCTCGGCATTTACGGCACCAATCTTGCAAAGGATCTTACAGACCTGGGACATGAAGTGATTGGTGCCGACATCAAGGCGCCCAACGTTGATGCGATCAAGGATTACATCGCCACAGCATACATCATCGACTCCACGGAAGAGAGCGCCATCGGTGTGCTCCCTTTGAAAAACGTGGATCTTGTAATAGTCACTATCGGAGAAAACTTCGGAGCAAGCATAAAGACAGTCGCGCTTTTGCGTAAGATGGGGGTACGCAACATATATGCGCGAGCCATCGACGAGCTTCACCGGGCAATACTTGAAGGCCTCCAGGTCAAACGCATACTAAACCCCGAGCAACGTGCGGCGCACGATCTTGTCAACGAAATGGAACTCGGCACCGGTGTGGAAATATTGCGTGTAGACCGCGACACGCTCGTCATGCGGTTTGCAGCCCCGGAATATTTTGCCTCGATGCGTTACAGCAGCCTCACGGCAGACGCGCTTATGGGGTTACGGCTCATCGCCGCATCACGTCCTAAAAACGCCACCAACCTGTTGGGGATCAAAGCCCAGGAGACAGTTGCGATAAATCTGTCGGCCAATAATGACGAAGCGGTACAGCAGGGGGATATATTCACATGCATCGGGACAATGGAAAATTACAAGGCTCTGTACCGCCATATTGCCCCTTAACAGCCGTATAAACATAATATGGGAACAGAATCCGCAATCACAACCACCTACACACTTTCTCCGGCAGCATATGCCCGGGTGGTTTTCACACGCATAGCCATGCGTTACGGACCTGTTGCGGCAATACCCTTGTCGGCTGCAATAATATACGGAATGTATGCCGACTGGAGATGGCTTGTCGTTGCTGCGGCGATAATATTTATTGCCATTCCCACCATCCTCATGTTCGCATGGATACACCTTCTTGCCACACCGGGAGTAAGCGAAGCCATCTTCCCCTCCCGACTGTTTTTCAACGGGAAGGAAAACCGCCTGAGGATAGTATATTATCCCCTGCCCGAACCTGAAAAGGAATCTACCTCCCAGTTCTCCGGGCTCCAATCCGACCACACACACCGGCGCATTCCCAATGCATGCGACATAAACCTCGGTACCATAACAGAGGCTGCACAGTCTGGCAGCTATTATATGCTCCGCTATACCATCGATGGGAAACATGCGATACACCTCATACCGGTATCAGCTTTCATACCGGATAAAGCAACAGCCTCTTTCTTAAACACTATCGAGTCGATAAAATAACACTGTCCTGTCCGACACACAAAACCCTTAAATTCCTGATCTCATGAAACGACATTTTATTACCATTATCCTTTCGCTTATTGTTTTTTCTATATCCTCCGCCTCAGAATGGCTATGGCCGGTAACCGGGAAGAAAACCGGAGAAAACGTGCTTTATGCCCCCCAGACATATATTGACCATGAGCCGAATACCAATTCACTGTTCATAGGCGGTGAGGAAGGTGATGAAATCATAGCGCCATCCGGAGGGAAAGTAGACAACGTATCAATTCAATATTATGAATCCCTGACCTACGTTTCAGCAGGAAACGTGGATGTTTCCATGGATTTCAATATCTCCAGAAAAAAATTCGCGGAACAGTCCGACGGAAGATGGAATCCACGTTATGTATCACACTCCATAACGATCATAACTCCTGACGGACGCAAAATGCATATTGCCGGCTTAAAGCTCAGGCGTCAGTTCAAGACAGGAGAGACAGTCACGGCAGGAGATAAACTCGGAAACATGGCCTACAGCTACAAAAATGTTCCCGTTCCATCCATAATGGTCAATGTTTCTCATAACAACATACCGTCTGATCCCATGGCATCTTTCGGCATGAAATCCACTTTCAAGAAACCGGAACCGATAAAACCTGTGACATCGCTGACGGCAGAACAGGCCAGAGAGGATTTCAATATCCTTATCGACGCCATTATCGACTGTTATCCATCCCTCGATGAGCTCATCAGCAAAGAAGGACTGGAGGCGTATCGCAGGTCTGTACTCGACTCTATCAATGGGACAATCAGCTTCATTGATTTTTCAAAGATAATGTCACGTACTTCCGCGTTGATTCATGACTCTCATCTCGCATGCTGGTCATCCTGGCCTTACGGCGAACCGGAATACTGGGATATTGACATGGGGCGCGTAGGAGACAGTTTAAAAGTGGTGTGGGCAACAGACAGTTTCAAAGAATATCTTAACCGTAGTATAAAAAGTGTTGATGGCATCAGTCCCGATTCGATAATAAGACATTCGGCCCGATTAATCCCGAAATACGATGGAAATGTGGCAGATTACGTGAAATCCTTCCAGTTCCAGCATCTTGTAGGATTATACATAAACCAGTTCCCGGGGGTTGCCAGAGACAAAGGATACACAGTGACATTCGACAACGGCGAGACGCTGAAAGTAAAAAGACATGTGTGGCGCGGGGAGGCATTAAGGCTGAATCCCAGCCGTTCCGGTTTCAACCGTATAAACCGGTACCGCGGAAAAGATTTCGAGACCAGCCTTCTCAATGACTCCACCGCATACATCGGTCTCTCGACTTTCAACCTTGATGAAATATCTGTAGACAGCATCAGGGATTTTATCAGCGGACATATCACAATTCCACATCTTATCGTGGATGTAAGGAACAACGGAGGAGGTGAGGATGCTGTACTGCGAGAACTTCTCTCATATTGCACAGATAAGCCTTTCGTGCCATTTGCACACAGGAGTAAGGTAAACCGCCGGGGACATTTCCAATCAATGTCGAATTGCATGAACTATACTCCCGAAATGGAACTCTTCGGGGAGGAATATGTAGCAGATGAGGGTCATGAAGGATTATATACTCCCTCAGAGACCTCCTGCATAATGCCAGACTCTCTTGTGGCCTACGGAGGGAAGCTGTATGTGCTTACAAACGAAAACTCATGCTCTGCGGCAACGCTCTTCCCCGCCAATGTGTTGCGTTCCCATCGTGGCGTCATTGTCGGCAGAGAGACCAGAACCGCATACTCACATATGACGGCACTCAAATTCGCAGACTTCATGCTCCCGAATTCCAAATACATCTGGCGCATCCCGTTAGTCAAATGCATATTTGACGAAACGGAGTCGCCACGTATTCCCCGTGGTCGCGGCGTGATTCCCGATGTATATGTCCCGCTGACATACGAAGAGGTCGCGTTCACCGATGGGGATGCCATACTTGCACGTGCGTTGCAGATGATCGCGGAGGGAGAATATCTTAATGACAATCCGTTTGAAGAAACCTCTGAACCACAATCACGCGACATGACAGCCTTAATCGTGATAACAGCACTGATTTCCGCACTGTCGGTACTTCTAGCCGTGTTTGCGGGAAAACGGCGCAGAAAAAATAAAACCGGGGCATAACCGACCTCCTGTATCGCTTTTTACGGGGAAAATCGTAACTTTGCACCGAATATGGAATTTGAACTCAAAGCTACACCGGAGGGTACCAAAGCCCGTGCCGGCATCATACATACCGACCACGGCGACATCGAAACCCCGATTTTCATGCCTGTGGGTACATGTGGCGCCATGAAAGGCGTGCACATGCGTGAACTACGCGACGATATCAAGGCACAGATAATACTCGGCAACACCTACCACCTGTATCTGCGCCCCGGCACCGACATACTCAATAAATCCGGCGGCCTGCATAAATTCGGAGGATGGGAACGCCCCATACTTACCGATAGCGGCGGTTTTCAGGTATTCTCCCTGTCAGACAACCGTAAGCTCACAGAGGAAGGTGCCTGGTTCCGCAGCCATATCGACGGCTCAAAACATCTGTTCACCCCGGAAAAGACCGTTGACATACAGCGAGCCATCGGATCCGACATAATGATGGCGCTTGACGAATGTCCCCCCGGTACTTCCGATAGATCCTATGCCCGCAAGTCCCTTGATCTTACCATGCGCTGGCTGAAAAGAGGATGGGATCATTTCAACGCTACCGAGCCTCTTTACGGCCACCGGCAAAGTTTCTTTCCTATAGTGCAGGGATGCACATTTCCTGATCTGCGCCGCGAAGCCGCCGAACGTGTGGCCGAACTCGGCGCCGACGGGAACGCCATAGGCGGACTTGCCGTGGGAGAGCCTGCGGAAACAATGTATGACATGATCGAGGTTGTCAACGAAGTGCTCCCCACAGCCCGCCCCCGTTATCTGATGGGGGTAGGTACTCCCGCAAACATACTCGAGGCGATCGACCGCGGAGTAGATATGATGGACTGTGTGATGCCTACACGCAACGGCCGCAACGGGATGCTCTTTACCCCGCGCGGCATAATGAACATGCGAAACAAAAAATGGGCTGATGATTTTTCGCCTATCCAGGAAGACAGCGATTGCTTTGTCGACCAGGTGTATTCCAAAGCCTATCTTCGCCATCTGTTCATCAGCCAGGAACTTCTGGCCATGCAGATCGCATCAATACACAACCTCGCGTTCTACCTGTGGCTTGTAGGTGAGGCACGCAAGCATATAATAGCAGGAGATTTTCCGGAGTGGAAAAAAATGATGGTGGGACAAGTGACACAACGTCTGTAATCATAAACAGCAGCAATATAAAACCGATAACGAACATCCGGAACCAATGAAAAGAAAAGCACTGGCTGCCATGACGGCATTCTGGAGAAAGATTCCAGTGAGCCTGCTTGACTGGTATATCATACGCAAGTTTCTCGGGACATATGTTTTCGCCATTATACTCATATTGGCGATCACCGTCATGTTCGATATCAATGAGAAACTCGATGCATTTCTAAAAGCACCGTTGCGTGCCACCGTATTCGAGTATTTCATGAACTTTCTCCCCTACTTTGCCAACCAGTTCTCCCCTCTTTTCACTTTCATAGCAGTAATATTTTTCACATCGAAACTTGCGGATAACTCCGAAATCATCGCCATGCTCTCAAGCGGTATGAGTTTCAGGCGTCTGCTGCGCCCATATATGATATCCGCAACCATAATAGCAATCGGCACATTTCTGCTCGGAGCCTACATAATTCCTCCCGCCAACGTCAAACGCATTGATTATACCAACACTTATGTAAAAAACAAGCGTGTCGACTACGGAGACAACATTATGATGCAGGTAGCTCCCGGCACAATAGCCTTCATGAGCCGCTACGACAACACCACACGCACCGGGTACCGCTTCTCGCTTGAAAAATTCCAGGACAAGAAACTGGTGTCACGCCTTACATCAATGTCCATAAAATGGGACACTCTTTACCAATGGCAGGTGCGCGACTATGTGATCCGCGATTTCAAGGACAACCGCGAATTTATCACCCGCGGACAGCGGCTTGATACAGTCATCCCGTTTGAGCCGCGCGATTTTCTGATATCACGCAATGATCAGGAGATGCTCACCTCCCCTCAGTTACGCGAATACATATCGCGCCAGAAAGAGCGCGGTGTGGCCAATATAAAGGCATTCGAGATAGAATATGAAAAGCGTATAGCCATGTGTGCGGCGGCCTTCATTCTTACCGTCATAGGCATGTCATTGTCCTC
>CADFRV010000040.1 GCA_902836725.1 Muribaculaceae bacterium | reverse complement strand
GGAGCGGTGCCGGGAAATCCCGGGCACCGCTCCGATTTATACATCTAATTTATTTTCAATTCTCTGCTTCCGATCCCGCAAACTCCATCAGATACGCCTTGATGAAGCCGTCGAGATCACCGTCCATCACCGCATTCACATCCGAGGTCTGGAAACCGGTGCGGTGGTCTTTCACACGGCGGTCGTCGAAGACATAGCTGCGGATCTGCGATCCCCATTCTATCTTCATCTTGCCGGCCTCCACCTTTGCCTGCTCCTCCAGGCGGTGGTTCATCTCCTTCTCGTAAAGGATCGAACGCAGATGGCGGAGGGCGTTCTCACGGTTCTTGGGCTGGTCGCGGGTCTCGGTATTCTCAATCAGGATCTCCTCCTTCTCACCGGTATAGGGATCGGTGTACTGGTAGCGCAGACGCACGCCCGATTCCACCTTGTTCACATTCTGTCCTCCCGCGCCGCCGCTTCGGAATGTATCCCACGACATGAGCGCCGGCTCTATCTTCACCTCGATGGTGTCATCCACAAGCGGGGTCACGAACACAGAGGCAAAGGAGGTCATGCGCTTACCCTGCGCATTGTAGGGCGACACACGCACCAGGCGGTGCACGCCGTTCTCGCTTTTCAGATAGCCGTAGGCAAAGTCACCCTCCACATTGATGGTGCATGACTTTATGCCCGCCTCGTCACCCTCGAGCAGGTTGGCGATGGAGGTCTTGTAGCCATGCTTCTCGCAATAACGCAGATACATACGCATGAGCATCGAGGCCCAGTCCTGGCTCTCTGTGCCGCCTGCGCCGGAGTTGATCTTGAGCACTACTCCCATGTGGTCCTCCTCCCTGCGCAGCATATTGCGCAGCTCCAGAGCCTCTATCTTCTTGACGGCGTCGGCATACAGAGTGTCAAGCTCCGCTTCCTCCAGAAGTTCCTCTTTATAGAAATCCCATCCGTTTGAAAGCTCGTCCACGGCTGTCTCCACCTCGTGGTAGCCGTTGACCCATGCCTGCAGGTCCTTGATCTTCTTCATCTGGGCCTGCGCCTCCTTGGGGTGCTCCCAGAAATCGGGCACATGGGTACGCAGCTCCTCCTCTTCTATCTGTATTTTCTTATTGTCAACATCAAGATACCTTTTCAGCGCGTCCCTGCGCTCCACCATCTCTTTCAGTTGTTCCTGAGTTATCATATCCGTATCTGTATTTTATGACTGCAAAATTAGCGAAAATACCCGAAACTAAAAAACTTAGCGCAAACTCCGGGGGGTAGCTCACCGCACAGCCTGCATCATATGTCTGTCTGATCCCTGTTTTCATTAACATTCAATAAAAACCGACAGGGAATTTTGGTAATTGAAATATTATGCCTAAATTTGCCGTTGCGCTGACGTAACAACATGCTGGCAACGATTAATTTTAGGGTCTCCCCCGCGGAAAACGGGCGAGGCGCTATATTTTTTGTCACGCCACCAAAAGCGCCTGCTAATCCGCATAATAATTAAAAGATTAAATATCATGGCTTTAACTTACATGACAAAGGAAGGCTACAAGAAAAAAATGGAAGAGATAGCCTTCCTCGAAAGCGTGGAACGCCCCCGCATCTCAGCTGCCATCGCGGAAGCCCGCGACAAGGGTGACCTCTCCGAGAACTCCGAATATGATGCCGCCAAAGAGGCCCAGGGGATGCTTGAGATGAAGATCGCCAAACTCAAGGATCTTGTGGCCAACGCACGCATTATCGACGAGACAAAACTCAATACCGATGAGGTGAACATACTCTCGAAAGTCAAAATCAAGAACACCGCAAACGGCATGAGCGTGGAATATACCATCGTGGCCGACTCCGAAGCAAATCTCCGCGACAAGAAAATCGGCGCCTCCACCCCCATCGCCAAAGGGCTGCTCGGACACAAGGTAGGCGACATCGTGGAAATACGTTCCCGCCGGACTTATGAAATTTGAAATCGAGCAGATATCAATCTGAAAACCCGGCGCCCGTGTCGTCTCACGGGCACGATTATCACTTCCCCAAAAAAGAAACAACATGGCCTCGATATTTTCACGCATTGCGGCTGGAGAGATCCCCTCTTATAAAGTAGCGGAAGACAGCCTCCATTTCGCATTCCTCGACATCAACCCCGTTCACCCCGGGCACGTGCTCGTAATCCCCAAAAAGGAAGTCGACTATATATTCGACCTCACCGACGAGGAATACGCCTCACTGATGCTGTTTGCAAAACGTGTGGCAAAAGCAATCAAAAAAGCCATCCCGTGCAAGAAAGTGGGTGTCACCGTCATCGGACTGGATGTGCCCCATACACACGTGCATCTGGTGCCCATGAACACCGGAGCCGACATGAATTTCTGTGCCGACAAACTCACCCTACCCGCCGAAGAGATGCAGAAGATCGCCGACGCGATCGCTGCCGAATTTGAATAAAATCCTCGCCCCGGCCGGAATTTTTACTACAAACGCCACAAAACATAAAGAATCGACCAATGAACATCTCAGTAAGAAACATCGCCATCGCTGCCGGAACATTAGTCGCCATATCACTCTCCTCCTGTACAGATAAAAAATGGTATGCCGAGGGCACTGTAAGCGGTGCCGAGGGGAAAGAAATGATTCTTGAAGCGCCGAACCACTTCGGACAATGGTATGCGCTCGACACGATTGAGATCGATTCACACGGCAAATTCAAAGTGAGCCATCTGCCGGCCGGGCACCCCGAGGTCTACAGGCTCACACTCGGAAAGGAATCGGCCTATTTCCCCATCGACAGCATCGAGAAGATTACCATCACTGCCGACGCAGGCACTTTCTCAAACCGCTACACCCTAGCCGGAAGCCAGTCGGCGGAAAAGATGCAGAAAGTCAACGACCTGATAGCTAACGTCGTTGCCGAACAGGGAGAACAGGCCGTGGCATACGACCCCGCGCTGAAACGCGCACTGGCTGAGACCATCCTCAGCGACCCCTCGGGCATAGTGGCATATTACACCATTTTCCGCCGTGTGGGAGACACACCGCTGTTCAACCCCGAGGACAAATCAGACCTCAAGATGATCGGCGCCGTGGCCAACGCTTTCACATCCAGGCGTCCGGCCGACCCCCGCACGGCATACCTGAGCCAATTCTATCTCGCAAACCGCCGTGCCAACGGCGTGAGAGTGGCCGCCGACACCATTGTAGCACAGGAGGTCACACTGCCCGAAATAGCGCTGCTCGACCGTGAGGGGAAAGAACGGAGCCTCACACAGGAGGCGTCGAAAGGGAAAGTGATGATCCTGAACTTCACCGCCTACAGCGCCGAATTCTCACCTGCCGTAAATCTGGAACTGGCAAAGATCTACAACGCCAACAAAGACGCCGGCATCGAGATCTACCAGGTGTCCGTCGACAGCGACGAGTTCACATGGAAACAGGCCGCCGCAAACATCCCCTGGATCGCGGTCTTCAATTCGCCCAAACATGGTGCCAAGAGCCTGCTCCAGTATAATGTGACCAACCTCCCGGCCACCTTCGTCATCAACCGCAAGGGGGAACTGGTGGAGCGTGTCGACGATCTCACCCGCCTCTCCTCTGCCGTGGCGCGATATCTCTGATCCGCGCGCCGGTCCCCCTCTCCGCTACCTGTCACCACACATCATCGCTTCCATGAAAATACTGCTTCTCGGCGACGCCAGCAACTGCCACCGCACACTCGCGACCGGTCTCAGAAATCTGGGACATGAGGTTGTTGTGGTCTCAGACGGCACCGCCTGGATGCAGACAGAACGCGACATCGACATCAGCCGCCGCAGCACCGGCAAACTCGGCGGCCTATCGCTCTACCTGCGCATGCTCCGGCTCTGTGCCACACGCCTCAGAGGATTCGATGTGGTGGCGGTCCACAATCCGATATTCCTCAAACTCAAGCCGCTGCCGGTGCGCCACATCTTCAGCCTGATAAAACGCAACAACCGCAGCGTGTTTCTCACCGCACTGGGAACCGATACCCCCTATGTGGAAGAGTGCCTTGACCCGCTGTCGCCGCTTGAATACAATGAGTTCCGCCATTACGGCCACCAGGCGCCATATGCCCTGAACCACCCCGAGATAGAGCGGGCGTGGCTCACAGATCCGCTCAGAGCACACTGCGACCACATCTATTCCGGCATAGACGGGGCAGTCTCCATCCTTTACGAATACCATCTGGCCCTCCACCGCCGCCTCCCGGCAGAAAAAACCGCCTATGCGGGAATACCTGTCGACGTGTCGTCAATACCGTTCATCGGAGTACCTGAAAAACCGGAGAAAGTGCGTATATTTCTCGGACGCCACAGCTACCGGCAGGACATCAAAGGCACCGACCGGTTCGAGACCGCCGCGCGCCGCGCGATTGAACGGCACCCCGGCAAAGGGGAACTCATAATCGTTGAGAACCGCCCTTACAGCGAGTACCTGCAGCTCCTCTCGAGCGCGCATGTGGTGCTCGACCAGGCATACAGCTACTCCCCCGCCACAAACGCGCTTCTCTCCATGTCCTACGGCCAGTGCGTGGTAAGCGGAGGGGAGGAGGATTACTACCGCTTCATCGGCGAGACAGGCGCCTCGGCCAACAGGCCGGTCTTCAACTCCCCTGTGGATGTTGAAGGGATGACCGCACTCCTGGAGGATATCATCACCGCACCTGCAGGTGCGCTCAGGGAGCGCGGAATGAAAAGCCGCGAATTCGTGGAAAAGCACCATTCAGCCGACATTGTAGCCGGCCGCTTCCTGGATTTCTGGGAGGAAAGGCTCTCGCGGAAACATTAAAACCGATCACCGATGGCAACACCCGCACTTTCCGTCCTCATAGCCACATACCGCCCGGAAGGGATAACCCGGGTGGCCGCAATGGATCTGCCCCGCACAGAAGGGGTGGAATATGTGGTCTCATGGCAGGAGCATGAAAACGCCCCGGTGCCCGACGCCGTGGCCTCACGTCCCGACATAAAGGTGCACCGCTTCGACCTGCGCGGAGTGAGCCTGAACCGCAACAATGCCATCAGCCATGCCGGCGCACCTCTTCTGCTCATGTCCGACGACGACCTGAGATACACATCAGCACAGCTGACATCGGTTATAAAAGCGTTTGCGGAGCATCCCGAAGTCGATTACGCCTCCTTCATGTACGACGGCACAGCGGGAAAAACCTACCCCGACGCCGAGACCGACATCTCTACGCCCCCCCGATGGTTCTACCAGACATGTTTCGAAATTGCGGTAAGAAAATCGCCACGCACGGCCCGGCTGCTGTTCAACCCCTGTTTCGGGCCGGGAGCACCATACTTCACATGCGGTGAGGATGAGATCTTTTACCTCACGGCGCGCCGCATGGGACTGAACTGCCGCTTTTTCCCAATCACCGTCACTGCCCATCCGCACCCTTCCACAGGCCAGAGAGCCATATCCCACCCGGGCATACTGCGCACAAACGGCGCCCTGATAGCGCTGAACCATCCGCATACCTTCTGGGCAAGAATACCGGCAAACGCATGGCGCATAAGCAGGCGTGGACGCGCACCGCTGATGCGCTCCCTGGCATATATGTATGCGGGGGCGTTCAAGGCGCTTGCCACTGAAGGGGTCCGTGAACTGGCACACCCGTCTCACAACAAACCGGAAGAAAATGGGTAAGGAAGATATCACAGTCATAATTCCGGTATACAACCGTGCCGCAATCGTCATGCGCACGCTCCGAAGCGTCGGGTGCCAGACCTACAGGCCGTTCCATGTGATACTTGTAGACAACGGCTCCACCGACGGCACACTGGATATACTCAGGCAATGGAAGCGGAGCGCGGAAAGCGAGGATCTCACCATCGACATATTGTCGGAACCTACTCCTGGAGCCACAGCCGCACGCAACCGCGGACTGGCTGCCGCCACATCGGAATATGTGATGTTCTTTGACAGCGACGACACGATGCACCCCACCCATGTGGAGCGTGCCATGCGCGGATTCAGCCACCCCTCGCATCCCGACGTCGTGGGATGGGACGTGACCATGCACGACATACACGGCCATACACGCCACGCCATCTTCTCGGCCGTGTCGCCACTCTGGCACAACATAATGAACGGCAGCATGGCCACACAGCGCTATGCCGCCCGCACCTCGCTTATCAGAAAAGCTGGGGGATGGGACACCTCCATCCGGGGATGGAACGACATCGAACTCGGGGCGAGGCTGCTGAAGTCCAATCCCGTAATGCTCAAACTCGCCGGAGATCCCACAGTAGAGATATTCCAGCAGAACGAATCCATCACCGGCACCGGATTCACCCAGGGGGCAGGCCGTTGGGAAAAATCGCTTGACGCGATAGAAGCCACCCTCACCGCCCCGCGCCACCGACGATGGGTGCGCCTGCGGCGCGCGCATCTGGCAGGGCTGTACGCAGCCGAGGGATCACACACCCTATCGCAAGACCTGCTGAAAGCCACCCTCGCCGCCGAACCCTCTCCCCTTTACCGCTCCCTGCTGCGGGCCACATGCGCACTCACGGCCCGGAAAATCCGGGGAGCGCTCCGCCTTTTCCGCCCGCTGTTCTGACGGCTCCCGTCAGGATTGCAAAATAACGTTAAATGAGTTTTTTCGCGGAAAAGTTGCTAATCAATTAGAAAATACATACCTTTGCACAGTTTTTCCGCAGACTATAGCTATGGGAAAGTTCAGTCAATTTAAATTGCCCCTGCGAAGCCTCGCCGAGGGCACGCACACTTTTGAGTATCACCTTGACAAACAGTTCTTCGAGAACATGGAGAGCGTTGACGTGCGCGACGCAGACATCAATGTGACACTCACTGTGACATATCAGCACGATGTTTACGCACTGTCGTTTGTGCTCAAAGGCACTGTGACGGTGCCGTGTGACAGATGCCTTGACGACCTTCCCCTCGACATAGACACCGTATACAACATCAACGTGAAATACGGGGAAGACTACAACGACTCGGATGATTTCATGGAAATACCTGAGTCTGACGCGTTTCTCAACGTGGCATATATGATTTACGACACAGTGTCGCTCGCGATACCAATCAAGCATGTGCACCCGCTGGGAAAATGCAACCGCGCCATGAGCTCACTGCTCAAGAAGCATCGCGCACACGTCCCCGGCGACGACGATGCCGAGCTTGAAGACGAGCTGATTGACGAGATCGACACAATGCCGGATGACCAGCCGTCAGACGAATGACAACCGGCGCATACAAATATAAAACAACAAGAAAATAATATATTAGACAACAATGGCACATCCTAAAAGAAGACAATCAAAGACCCGCACCGCAAAGCGCCGTACACATGACAAGGCCGCTATGCCTACTCTCGCAATCTGCCCCAACTGTGGCGCATGGCATGTTTACCACTGCGTTTGCAACGAATGCGGCTACTACCGCGGTAAAATCGCTATCGAGAAGAACGCTGTCGTATAATACACAGCTTCACAATCAAACAAGGGCTGCCAGGGCATCACGCCCATAGAGGCAGCCTTTTGAACAAACTAAAAAAACGCAACCGCTGAGGGAACCGAAACCGGTTTCTTCACGTTCTACCATTACTAACCAAGTACTGATATGCTCAACGCCAAGATTACCGGTATCGCGTCATACCTTCCCGACGACATCCTCGACAACGAGATGCTGTCGAAGATGGTCGACACCAACGACGAATGGATCACCACACGCGTCGGCATCAAGGAACGCCGCATCCTCAAAAAAGATGTAGGCTCATCATATATGGGCATCGAGGCTGTAAAGAAATTGCTTGCCGAGACCCATACAGATCCCGCCGAAGTGGAACTCCTCATCTGCGCGACTTCGAACCCGGACTACCGCTTCCCATCCACAGGCTCCATCATATGCGAGGGCGCCGGTCTTAAAAACGCCTACGCCTACGACATACAGGCTGCCTGCGCAGGCTTCATCGTGGCACTTGAAGATGCCGCCGCATACATCAAGAGCGGGCTGCGCAAAAAAGTGCTTGTCGTTGCCGCCGAAAAAATGTCGTCGATGATCAACTACAGCGACCGCGCCACATGCCCGCTGTTCGGCGACGGAGCTGCATGTGTAATGGTTGAACCCACCGAAGAAAGCGGTGTCGGAGTACTTGACGCAGTGTTCCATGTCGACGGACGCGGTCTCGAGCATCTGGTAATGTGGGGAGGCGGTTCCGCAAAACCCACCACACAGGACACACTCGACGAAGGACTGCATTTCCTCTTTCAGGATGGCAGAAACGTCTATAAAAACGCTGTCACCGACATGTACACAGCTTCGGTTGACATCCTCAAGCGCAACAACCTTACCGCCGAGACCATCGACTGGCTCGTGCCCCATCAGGCAAACCTCCGCATAATCGAGGCCGTAAGCTCGCGCGCAGGAATACCCGAAGAGAAAGTACTGGTGAACATACAGCATACCGGCAACACCTCGGCAGCATCCATACCCATCTGCCTCGACGAATACAAAAACAAGCTCAAGAAAGGCGACAAAATACTTCTGACAGCTTTCGGAGCCGGTTTCACATGGGGCTCCATGCTCTTGGTTTGGGATATGTAACTCTATATCAGCCGTCAAAGTGTGCGCCGCACACAGCCGCGCTGGAAAAGTTTTCAGAAATAGCATCTTTTAAGGTGCTATTTTTGTTTATTCTAAACTAACAGACAAAAACAACCCGAATATGAGCGACAACATCAAAGAACAAGAGATAAACGCCGAGACAGAGCGCCGGCAGACAGAAGAACTGTTCGCGGAAGCCACAGACCGTGTGGCATGCCCCGCCGATCAGGAAGCCAAAGGGCATAAGGCAGGATTTGTAAACATCGTCGGCAACCCCAATGTGGGTAAATCCACACTGATGAACGACCTGGTGGGAGAGCGTGTCAGCATAATCACATCCAAGGCACAGACCACCCGCCACCGCATCACAGGCATAGTAAACACTCCCGACTACCAGATAGTGTTCTCCGACACCCCCGGTGTGCTCAAGCCCAACTATAAGCTCCAGGAGAGCATGCTCAGCTATGCGCAGGGAGCGCTCACCGATGCCGACATTCTCCTCTACGTGACCGATGTGGTGGAAGATCCCACCAAGAACGCCGATTTCGTGGAGCGTGTAGCAAAAGAGAAGATCCCCGTGCTGCTTGTCATCAACAAAGTTGACTTGCTGAAAAACAACGCGGAGCTTGATGTGATCGTGGCACGCTGGAAAGAGATCCTCCCCAATGCCGAGATTTTCCCCCTCTCTGCGAAAGAACACTTCAATGTGGCCAATCTCATGGCACGCATCGTGGAGCTGCTTCCCCCCTCCCCCCCATATTTCGGGAAAGATGCCCTCACCGACAAACCGGCCCGCTTCTTCGTAACTGAAATCATTCGCGAGAAGATACTCACCAACTACTCGAAAGAGATACCTTACAGTGTGGAGGTGATCGTCGAGAAATTCGACGAGAGCGAGCACTCCATCCACATCATGGCCACAATCTTCGTGGAACGTGACAGCCAGAAAGGGATCCTTATCGGCAAAGGCGGCTCGATGCTGAAAAAAGTAGGCACCGAGGCACGCAAGGACATTGAGAAATTCTTTGACAAGAGCGTCTACCTTGAGCTGCATGTGAAAGTGGAGCCCAACTGGCGCAACCGCGAGAACAAGCTCAAGGCCTTCGGCTATATCGAATGACCTTTCTTGATTTCCCGATTTCTCCCCCTCTTTTGCCCGAGGAGGAAAAAACAACTATCTTTGCACATATTTAACGCAGAACACCTAAAATTTACATATGTCTCAACTTGTAGCTATTGTCGGACGCCCCAATGTGGGTAAATCGACCCTATTCAACCGACTTACAGAATCCCGTCAGGCTATCGTCGACGAGACCGCAGGCACCACCCGCGACCGCCAGTACGGCAAAGTCGACTGGACAGGACGGGAATTTTCCATCGTCGACACCGGAGGATGGGTAGTCAACTCCGACGATATCTTCGAAGGGGAAATCAACAAACAGGTACACCTCGCCATTGAGCAGGCCGACGAGATACTCTTCGTAGTCGACGCCATGAACGGCGTGACCGACCTTGACGACCATGTGGCCGAGATACTGCGCAAGTCGAAAAAGCCAGTGATCCTGGTGGCCAACAAGGTAGACTCCAACGAGTGGCTCTACAACGTGCCTGAATTCTACAGCCTCGGCCTCGGGGAACCGTATCCCGTGAGCGCCGTTAGCGGCTACGGCACAGGCGACCTCCTCGACGAGATCGTGAAAAAACTTCCCGAGCCCGACAACAGCGAGGAGGAACTCGAGGAGATACCTCGTTTCGCCATCGTAGGGCGCCCCAACGCAGGCAAATCGTCGCTCATCAACGCCTTCATCGGGGAGGACCGACATATCGTCACCGACATCGCCGGCACCACACGCGACAGCATCTACACCCGCTACAACAAATTCGGCTTCGACTTCTACCTTGTCGATACCGCAGGCATACGCAAGAAACAGAAAGTAAACGAGGACATCGAATACTATTCCGTCATCCGCTCCATACGTGCCATAGAGGCATCAGACGTCTGCATCCTCATGATCGACGCCACCAGAGGCATCGAGAGCCAGGACGCCAACATCTTCAGCCTCATACAGCGCAACAAAAAGGGACTGGTGGTGTGTGTCAACAAGTGGGACATCGCCGAAGACAAGAGCCTGGAAGCGCAGAAACATTTCGAACAGGCCATCCGCAACCGTTTCGCGCCGTTCACCGACTTCCCTGTAATTTTCTGCTCGGCTCTCACCAAACAGCGTATATTCAAGGTGATAGAAACCGCGGTCGACGTTTACCGCAACCGCAGCCGCGAGGTGCCCACATCGCAGCTCAACAAAGTGATGCTTGAGGTGATAGGCGCATATCCCCCTCCCGCCAACAAAGGCAAATACATCAAGATCAAATATGTGACACAGCTCAAGGGAGCGCCCGTGCCTACCTTCATCTTCTTCTGCAACCTGCCGCAGTGGGTGAAGGAACCATACCGCCGCTTCCTCGAAAACAAGCTGCGCGAGCACTGGGATTTCAACGGCACACCGGTGCAGGTATTCATGCGCGAGAAATAACCCTCCACGTCATCCACACACCGGATACCCGTTTTGAGAACAGAAACTTTCACCCGCACTATAGCGGTCAAGGAATATATGGAGCGCTTCCGCGATGCGGAGCGCTTCATCGGTTTATGCCGCCAGTGCGGCAACTACGGCAAGCGGTGGGGTTGTCCCCCCTTCGACTACGATCCCGCCGGGAAACTTGCCGCATACGACACCGCTGAGATAATCGCCACCAGGATCTATCCCGATCGGGCGGGGCTGCCGCTGTCGGAAGCCGCCGCCGTCATGCGTCCCGTCAGGGAGCGGATCGAGGCCGAACTGCTTCGCCGGGAAAAGGAGACCGGATCCCTCGCCTTCACATTCGTGGGGGAATGCCTGCACTGTCCCCCCGCAACATGCACACGTCCCTGCGGCCTCCCCTGCCGCCATCCCGAGAAAGTGCGTCCATCGCTCGAAGCCTACGGATTCGATCTCGGGCGCACCCTCACCGAACTGTTCGGCATAGACCTTCTGTGGAGCACAGACGGCACCCTGCCCCCCTATCTCACACTCATCTGCGCCATTTTCCACCGCAACTGACCACACCGGCATCCTCTGCACGCCCATCCGGTTACGGAACAGGATTATTTTCCGCACAAACCGCTCTCCTCACTGATTATTTTTATTAAATTTGTGAGGTTATAGACATCACAAACTTCAATATGGAAAGAAAAGTGGTTCTCAGCGATTATGCTCGTGTCATCACAGTGGTATGCACAGTGATAATGTGCGCAGCGCTATGGTACTCGTATCCCGAAAAAACCTTGTTTTACATTCTTGCAGCTGTAGTGTTGCTGGCTCTCTTATGCACTCTCTGGTACGCACCTGCAGCGATCTCGACCGACAAAACGCCGTATGCGTCCACCGTCTTTTGCGAAAAACCGTGATACCCGCAGAGGAAATCTCCTCTGTAAAGCCGCTCCAACCCACGATGGGAGCAAAACGCATATGTGGCAGCGGAGGATTCATGGGCTACTGGGGATGGTTCAGCGAAAAAGATACCGGCAAATATTTCGCATACTACGGCAAAGCGTCAGACTGCTTTATGATAACTCTCAGGAACGGCCGCAAATACCTGCTCGGTTGCGCCGACTCCGCATCCATGACAAAATACATCAATCAAACTATAAACAGCAAATGACCGGCCGCCACACAAACGATATCTCCTTAAGAAAGACACTGGGCCTCATATCCGACAGCGAGCCTGTGGGATGGGGTATCATCACAGCCTCCACCGTTTTGGTATGGTATAACTGTTATCCCCATGCTGATGCCCTACTGGCCGTCACCATCCTTGTGGCCGCAGCCACACTCGGTTACGCCATAGCCGCCCTTCTCAAGACAGTGCGTATCGTGCCTGAAAGCAACACCGTAGAAAGCAGCCGTTACGGCTTCGTGCTTTACATGCTTATAGTGAACGCACGCCACGGCGTATCCCCCTGGTGGGCATGGTTCATATCCGCGGCCTACCTCGCCGCAGTAATCATCAGAGCTATTGAATGGCACAGGAACCGGCTTCACTCAGAACCCGGAAACGCCGGCCTGGAAAAAAACGGTTAATTACTGAAATATTTCTTTAATATTCTGCCGCGAGATAAGTTTTTTTGAGAAAAATTAGTACCTTTGTATCGCTTAAAGCGCACCTGTCTGTTGTTATACTGGCAGTGGGCGCTAAAACCGCTGAAATTCAGCAAGTTTTAACAGCAACTAACAATTAAACACCAATAATTTATTTTTATTCATTATCCACTATGACTAAAATAGGTATTAACGGCTTCGGTCGTATCGGCCGTTTCGTTTTCCGCGCATCTACCAAGCGCGACGACATCGAAGTTGTTGCTATCAACGACCTTCTCCCCGTTGACTACATGGCATACATGCTCAAGTATGACACCATGCACGGCAAATTCGACGGCACTGTTGACTTCGACCTCGAAAAGAGCCTTCTCATCGTAAACGGCAAGACCATCCGCGTAACAGCTTGCAAGAACCCCGCAGAAATCGCTTGGGGCGAAGTAGGTGCTGAATACGTAGTTGAGTCTACCGGTCTCTTCCTTACAAAAGAAAAAGCTCAGGGCCACATCGAAGCCGGCGCAAAATACGTGGTTATGTCTGCTCCCTCAAAGGACGACACCCCCATGTTCGTTTGCGGTGTAAACGACGACACCTATGTAAAGGGTACTCAGTTCGTTTCTAACGCTTCCTGCACCACCAACTGTCTCGCACCTATCACCAAAGTGCTCAACGACAAGTTCGGCGTTGTTGAAGGTCTTATGACAACAGTTCACTCCACTACAGCTACACAGAAGACTGTAGACGGTCCCTCTATGAAGGACTGGCGTGGTGGCCGTGCCGCTT